>DASWBF010000186.1:0-4383 GCA_036390735.1 Mycobacterium sp.
CGCGCGCTGACGACGTAAATGGACGGTTCCGGGAGCTGGTCGGGGACGAGTTCAGCATCAAGGACTTGCGCACCTGGCACGGCACCGTGCTCGCCGCGGAGGAGTTCGCGCACTCCCCCGAGCCGACGAGCAAGACCGCGCGACGCCGCACCGAGTCGACCGTAATGAAGGCGGTCGCAGCGGAACTCGGCAACACGCCTGCGGTGGCGCGAGCGTCATACGTCGATCCGCGGGTGGTGCAGGCCTTCGAAGATGGCCTGACCATCGAGCCGACGATTCGGCGGGCCCAGCGCCACCGCTCGCCGGCCGCCCGGCAGGAGCTGATCGAGAAGGCGACCTGCCGGCTGATCCACCGCGTCGAAAAAGGCCGCTAGTTCCCGGTTTCGCCGAAACGGTATTCCACGTGGTCGCCTCTCGCACTTTGCCGCGCTGGCTACCGTCTCGGCGGTCATTCCCCATTTGTTGAAACCTGTTGCGACGAATATCTTTTCGTTACCGGGCAGGATCGGTCCTACATGCGGTGCGTCATACTCCTTGACCCGTCGCTAAAACCGCATGTCAAGCGTTTCGCGAGGTGCGCCGTAGGGTACCTTCGATTCGTGGGCTCCGAATTGACACCCGACGATCCGATCGACGAAGACGTTCCGGTCGCCGACGCTGTCGACCAGCGCCTCGAGGTGGGCGAAACGCCAAGCCTTTCGGAGACCTTTGAGCCGACCGTGCTTAACGAGATCGCAGCTGACCCCGCGCCCGCGGACGCCAATCCCGCGGACTGGCAGGAACAACGAACCGTCGCCGCCGACGACGACTGGGATCCGGCCTTCGACCTCTGAGGAGGGGTACTCCGCCCGTCTAAGGCGGTCCGACAATCGCTGAGGTTTAACGCCAGAAGGCCAGGGGAAGTCAGACGCCAGCGACGGGCCCAATCGCCCGCCGCGGCGGATAGAAACGCCCACACAAGGCAAGCCAACAAGGAGGAATCCATGACGGAGAACAGCGGACCCAAAGAAGCCGTCCGGGGCGTCGTCGAAGACGTCAAGGGCAAGGCCAAAGAAGCTGTCGGGACCGTCGCAGGTCGCGACGACTTGGTCCGTGAGGGCAAGGCCCAGCAGGACAAGGCCGAGGCTCAGCGTGACGCCGCCAAGAAGGAAGCCGAAGCGGAGGCGGCTCGCGGTAGCGCCAAGGCCGCCGAGAAGCGGCAAGAGGCCAACCAGTAGCTAGTTGACGCACAACGGGGCCCGGTCCAAGAGGACTGGGCCCCTTTGCTTTTTGCGATTCATAACGCTCGGTTGGGCGCGCGTTCTGCCGCGCCACGCGCGCGACCCATCTACGTTCGGCGTACGCCCACACGAAACCGCCGACGCCGCTTGGCAACTGCCGCTACGCGGCGGGTCGGTGTGACGGCTTGACGGGATGCTCCGCCAACCACCGGGCCTCGATGCGCCGCACCCGACGACGTTCGACGTGGAGCCAAGAAACTCCCCCGCCGAAGGTCAGGGCGGCGGTCAGGCCGGCCCAGGCCAGCAGTTCCGGGTGTTTGTACGCGAGTGCCGCCACGCAGCCGACCAGCGCGACGACGCCCACCGCGATCAGGAAGAAGCCTGGCCAAAAGTAGACGTCGATCATCGACTCACCGGCGTGCGGTTGATAAGTGCGGGAGTGATCCGTGGGATCGTGATGCGTGTCTCCCATCACAGTCTCCTTCGTCGAGATACCCCAAGGATACTCGCTGCAGGCCGCGATGGGAGAACCAGAAATACGTTCTGACCAGCCGATTACTTGTACGGCGGGTACTTGTGCTGGCGCAGCACGTTGGCGACGATGCGAAAACGGCTAAGACATCAGGGCCGGCGGGACGGTCATCGACAGCACCACCAGCATCAGCACGAGCAGGAACCAGCCGGCGCCCTGCCAGATCCACCACCCACCACGGGCGCGCCACGCCTGGTATGTGCGGACGAACGCCCACACGCCGCCGATGAACAGGATGACCGCGGGACCGACGGCCAGTGTGTTGCGCTGCAGTGCGTTGCAGGCGTCGAGCGCTCCTTCGCCAGTGCCCGTCTTGCAGCCGCTCAACCACGCCATCGCGGCGAGCAGGGTCAGCAGGGCGATCGCGACGAAGATGCCGACGAACTTCGCGGCCGCCGCGAACGTTGCGCGGTCACGCACCGGATCGTCTGTGTCAGGCGACATTTTCATGTGCTACCCGACCCTACGCTCGTCGCGTCCGCAGTAACTCGGGCCGCGCGCTGATCAGAGAAGAAGCACGAGGCTCCAGCAGATCACGACGGTCAATACGACCAGCTCCCGCCACGGCCGCCACGGCGAATCCTGGACCGCGTACGACATCGACTTGATCGGCGAGACGACCGGCGGCGCCGCGCGGTCCTCTGCGACGGGCGCATGAAACTCGTGGAAATACAACTGGATCAGCGTGGCTCCGATCCACACGCCGCCCAGGAAGCTCACTGCTTCGATCCCCCGCCACAGCATCAACCCGATCAGGGCGATCGTGAACAGCAGCATCACGGTGTCGGAGGTTGTGGTGGCGGACGGCTCGGCGCCGTAGCTGCGGTCCAGCGCCGCACGGCGCCTGCGGTACGGCAACGCGAAAAACGCGAACTTCAGCAGGGCCTGCACGCCCAACAGGGCGACGAGAACGGTGGTGACGGTGGGTGTGCGACACGACTGTAGGGGACGGGGGTTGAGGCTGGTCGCGAGATATTCTGGGTGTGGTATAAACAACCAGACAGGAGATCGGAATGGACGACGCCTCGCTGGATGATCTGGAACGGAAGCGGGCACACCTTTACGACGAGTTGGCCGCGACCGGCGACTTCCGGCGCGGCTCGATCAGCGAGAACTACCGTCGCTGCGGCAAGCCCAATTGCGTGTGCGCGCAACCGGATCACCCCGGCCACGGGCCGCGGTATCTGTGGACCCGCACGGTGGCCGGGCGGGGCACCAAGGGTCGGCAGCTATCGGCCGAGGAGGTGGATAAGGTGCGCGCCGAGCTGGCCAACTACCACCGCTTCGCGCAGGTGTCCGAGCAGATCGTGGCGGTCAACGAGGCGATCTGCGAGACCCGGCCCCCGAATACGGCGACCACGGCGCCCCCGGCCGCGACAGGGGACGAAAAAAGGGGCTCTACGAGCAGATCGCGGCGGAGGTCGCCGCCGAGGTAGAGCGACTGGCCGCGGTCGCGGTCGACTCGCTGGGCCCCTCGGGTGCGGGCCTGGCCGCGGTCGAGCTGGCGATCCGCACCGCGATGTCCCGGCTCGGCGCATCGCTGCTGGGGCAGCTATTGGCCACCGACACCGGGCACCGCGGGCCGCGGATCGACTGCGGGACCGGGCATCACGCGGCCTTCGTTGGCTACCACGACAAGAACCTCGACACCGTGTTGGGCCGTGTCGTGGTGCGCCGCGCCTACTACCACTGCGCCTCGTGCGGGCGCGGGGTCGTCCCGCGCGACGACGAGCTCGGCGTCGCCGGCGCCTCGCTGTCACCGGGACTGCGCAAGATCACCGCGCGCGCCGCCGCGACCGCGCCGTTCGCCCAAGCCGCCGACCTGCTGGCCGACCTGGCCGGAATCCGGTTGAACCCCAAGCGGATCGAACGATCGGCCGAAGCCGACGGCGGCGCCGCCGCGGCACGGCTCACCACGGAATCGGCCGCGATCGCGCACCGGCGGGTGGCCGTGCTGCCCACCACCGCGCGCGGCGGGCCGGACAAGCTCTACATCGCCGTCGACGGCACCGGTGTGCCCATGGTGGGCGGCGCGGTCGCCGGCCGCGCCGGCAAGGCACCCGACGGGCGGGCCCGCACCCGCGAGGTCAAACTCGCCGCCCTGTTCACCCAGACCAGGATCGACGACGCCGGGCGACCGGTCCGTGACCCCGACTCCACCAGCTACCTGGCCAGCTTCGCCCCCGCGGCCGAGTTCGCCACGCTGGTGCACGCCGAGGCCCGCCGCCGCGGCGCCGACCACATCCGCCAACTCGTGGTCCTCGGCGACGGCGCGCCCTGGATCTGGAACCTGGCCACCACGATCCTGCCCGAGGCCACCCCCATCGTGGACCTCTACCACGCCCGCGAACACCTGCACGGCCTCGCCGCCGAGCTCACCGGCACACTCGGCGACGCCCACCCCGACTGGCTGGCCGCCCGCCTGGCCGAGCTCGACGCCGGCGACATCGAAACCCTCGTCACCGAAACCCAGCGTCTGCACCCACAGCTGCCCGACGACATCGCCAAACGACACCGCGAAAGCATTGGGATACTTCAAAACCAACGCCCACCGGATGCGCTACGCCTACTTCCGCGCCCACGGCCTGTTCGTCGGCTCCGGTGTCGTCGAGGCCGGCTGTAAATCCATCG
>DASWBF010000187.1:0-8715 GCA_036390735.1 Mycobacterium sp.
GTCATCTCCGGCGCCGGCGACCGCGCGGCAGCAAGTGAACTGCTTGACCAGCAAGTAAAACCCTTCGTAGACAACGACATTCGCGTCGACTGGCTGACAGCGGTACGTACGGCGACCGCGTCGATCGGCAGCAGTTACGACGCCGCCACCGCCGGGTTGACGTCCGCGCCGCCGGTGCAGTTCGACGTCCCGGGAGACCTCGGTCCGGAATCGGCACCGTCGCCGCGCGTGGACGACGAGGCGGCAGCCGGCGATCCGGCACCAACCACCCGAGCCGCCGCGGCGCCGTCACCCGCGCCGCCGCCGCCGCCGTCGTCGCCGGCGTATCCGGTCATGCCGGCGATGGCGCCGACGCAGATGCCTGCCGCGATGCCCGCCGGTCTCGGTGGCAGTCCCGCAACCGCCGCACCCGCGCCGACGGCCGCCCCCACCGGACTGGACGGGCTTGGTCAGCGGTTCGCCGACGCGCTGGGCAACCTGGGCGGCCTGGTGCCGTCACCGGGCGACACCGCGCTGCCCGACCAGCCGGCGCTGGAGCCGCCCACGCTCGGTGACCCGCCGAGCGATCCGTCGGCGCACGACGACGCGAACGACGAGGACGTCGACAAGCTCGGCGACGTCGACCCTGACGGCGAAACCGATTGCCCTGGAAGCGAACACAAGGAGGGTGAACCAGCCCCCGCTGCCGACGTCGACACTGGCCCGCCGCCCGTCGAGCCAGTGCCTCCGGTCGACCCCGCGGAACCGCCGGCACCCCCGCCTGCGCCACCGGCACCCGAGGCGCCCGCACCCGAAGCGGGCACACCGTGTGAGATCGCCGCCGACGAGCTACCGCAGGCCGGGCAATGACCGACGTCAACCAGCGGCTGGCCGATATCCTCGCCGACTACAGCGACACGATGAGCCGGATCGAGCGCTCGTCATCAGATGTGCACGATGTGCCCTACGGCGGCCCGGTACTGAAACCCGCCGACCAGCAGCAGTCCTGCAGGGCGCCGACCTTCGGCCCGGACCGCTGACGTCAGGATTTGAGAAGCGCGATGACCTTGTCCTCGACGTCGACCGGGTCGGCGTCGGGGTCGACGGGCTCGGTCTTCGGCAGCTGCGCGTCGGGGTCGGCGAAGTCGCGGTAGGTCTTGTCCCCGGCCAGCACAAACAGCAGGTATCCGGTCAGCAGCGCCCGCACAGACTTCTGCGTGCTGCGGTCGGCACCAGGAAGCCCGACTACCCGAGCCAGCCGGCGCCCCTCGCCCAGCCCGCCGGGTTTGCCCTTGCTGACGATCCTCAACACGGCGCCGTCCCATTCGCGGGCCACGTCCACGGCGTTGCTGCGCAGAGTGTGCGGGTCGCCGGGTGCGGTGAGCACCAGACCCGGGATCGTCAGCGTCGCGGCCGCCTTCTCGGCCGGTGGGCTGGTGACGGCCGGAAACAGCGCCGCCACGGTCTTCGGCGCGAACCGCGAGCCGCTACGTCCCGCCGCGGCCAGCACCGCAGCCGAGCCGCCGAAGCCGTGCCCGACCAGACCCAGCTTGGTGGGGTGCACGCTGATCTTTCCGGGGCCCAGCCGCACACCGGCAACGATGTCGAGCGTCGTGCCCAGGTCGTGGGCGAAGTTCAGCGCTGACGGCGCCACCCCGCGCTCGGTGGCCGGAGCCGCGGCCACGATTCCCCAGGACGCCAGATGCTCGAGCGTGCGGCGGTACCGGTCGGCAGCTGTCAGCCAGTCGTGACCGAACACCACGGCAGGCAGATTGAAGCCCGATTCCGGGGTGTAGACGATGCCCGGCAGTCCGGCAAAGGCCAGGTCACCGCGCAGAACGCGATGAGGACCGCGACGGGTGAGCGAGGCGAACAGCTTGCGTGTCCGGGCCATGGGTGAACCGTAGCTGAACCGCTCCGGTCCCGGCCCTGCACTACCCTGGACACCTATGTGCGGCATCGTCGGCTACGTCGGGCACCGTCGCGCCTGCGATGTGGTCGTGCAGGCGCTGCACCGGATGGAGTACCGCGGCTACGACTCGGCGGGCATCGCGATCCTCGACGGCAACGGCGGAATGACGGTTGAGCGCCGCGCGGGCAGGCTGGCCAACCTGGGCGAGGCGCTCGATTGCAGCGACCCGGTGTCGCTTCAGGGGCACTCAGGCCTCGGCCACACCCGCTGGGCGACCCACGGCCGTCCGACCGACCGCAACGCCCACCCGCACCGCGATGCCACCGGCAAGATCGCGGTCGTGCACAACGGAATCATCGAGAACTTCGCGACGCTGCGCCGGGAACTGGAGGCCGCCGGGGTCGAGTTCGCCAGCGACACCGACACCGAAGTGGCCGTGCACCTGGTGGGCCGCCAGTACCGCTTCGGCGACACCGCCGGCGACTTCGTCGCATCGGTGCTGGCGGTGCTGCGCCGGCTCGAGGGCCACTTCACGCTGGTGTTCGCCAACGCCGACGACCCCGGCACCATCGTGGCGGCCAGGCGGTCGACGCCGCTGGTGCTCGGCGTCGGCGACGGGGAGATGTTCGTCGGCTCGGACGTGGCCGCGTTCATCGAGTACACCCGCGACGCCGTGGAACTCGGTCAGGACCAGGCCGTGGTGATCACCGCCGACGGCTACCGCGTCACCGACTTCTCCGGCGAACCGGACGACGCGAATGCCCGGGCCTTTCACATCGACTGGGACCTGTCCGCCGCGGAAAAGGGCGGCTACGAGTACTTCATGCTCAAGGAGATCGCCGAGCAGCCGGCCGCGGTCGCCGACACGCTGCTCGGGCACTTCGTGGACGGCCGCATCGTGCTCGACGAGCAGCGCCTCAGCGACCAGGATCTGCGTGAGGTCGACAAGGTCTTCGTCGTCGCGTGCGGCACCGCGTACCACTCCGGGCTGCTGGCCAAGTACGCGATCGAGCACTGGACCCGGCTGCCCGTGGAGGTCGAGCTCGCCAGCGAGTTCCGCTACCGCGATCCTGTGCTGGACCGCAGCACGCTGGTGGTCGCGATCTCACAGTCCGGCGAGACCGCCGACACGCTGGAGGCGGTGCGCCACGCCAAGGAGCAGAAGGCCAAGGTGCTGGCGATCTGCAACACCAACGGCAGCCAGATCCCCCGCGAGTGCGACGCGGTGCTCTACACCCGCGCCGGGCCGGAGATCGGCGTCGCGTCCACCAAGACGTTCCTGGCCCAGATCGTGGCCAACTACCTCGTCGGTCTCGCGCTCGCACAGGCGCGAGGCACGAAGTATCCCGACGAAGTGGCACACGAGTACCACGAACTTGAGGCGATGCCGGCGCTGGTGTCGCGGGTGCTGGCCAACATCGAGCCGTTCGCTGACGTCGCGCGCCGGTTCGCGACGGCGTCGACCGTGCTGTTCCTCGGTCGCCACGTCGGCTACCCGGTGGCGCTGGAAGGCGCGCTGAAGCTCAAGGAACTGGCCTACATGCACGCCGAGGGTTTTGCGGCCGGCGAGCTCAAGCACGGGCCGATCGCGCTGATCGAGGACGGCCTGCCGGTGATCGTGGTGATGCCGTCGCCGAAGGGCTCGGCGATGCTGCACGCCAAGCTGCTGTCCAACATCCGCGAGATCCAGGCGCGCGGCGCGATCACGATCGTCATCGCCGAAGAAGGCGACGACACCGTACGCCCCTACGCCGACCACTTGTTCGAAATCCCGGCTGTGTCAACGCTTTTCCAGCCGCTGCTGTCGACGATTCCGCTGCAAGTGTTCGCCGCGTCGGTGGCGCAGGCCCGCGGCTACGACGTCGACAAGCCCCGCAACCTGGCGAAGTCCGTCACGGTCGAGTAGGCGCCTAGCTTCGTCACCGATTTCTGCGTCAGGGCTGTGACTGATGCTGATCCACAGCCCTGGTGCAGATCTCGACGAATAGACCGCCAAGGTCACCGGTGATGGTCGTGTCCGGCCGGGCGCTCCAGCAGTTTGCGATGCCGGACATCGAGCTCGGACGGCGTGACAATCGACGTCTCGGCGAGCACGTCTTCGAGCGCGAGCGCCCAGTTCTGCCAGTAGGGCAAATCGGCGTCGTCGGTGATATGCCGAATCAGCCTCTGCCGAAAGCTTTCCCAGTCACAGGTCTGGGAACGGCACAGGGCGACGGCGAGCCCGAACACCCGCTGCTCCCGCGGCGCTTCGAAGACGATCTCCCCGTTGTTTCGTGGCGCAGAGATCGGCCCCTCGAGGTCGGCGTCGATCTCAGTCATCGGTGGGATTCAGCGCGCGGCCAACGCCGATCATCGAGTCGCGGGTGACCAAGCGCGCCAGCTGCGCCTCGTCGAGCCGGACGGCGCCCGGCGGGCGCTCTGGTGTTCTCGACGGCGACGAGCATCTGCGCTTCGGGACCGCCGAACCCGAACTCGGCGACGGCCCGTGTCCCGTCGGCGAGCAGCCGCTGCCGGTACGCCGGGTCGGTCCATGCCCGGGCGATCACCTTGGCGCCGTTGAGCGGGCCGACGTCGGACTCGTAGTGCTCGATGACCCTGTCGACGGCGGCAGGGTCGACGACACCTTTCGCCACCAGCAGCGCCTCGAGTGCCGCTACGCGGGCCTCCCCCCTGTCGTTCACGTCGCCTCCAGGTAAGGCTCGTAAGGTCTACCCGCATCTCGGTGCCCGGCTCCGCGCGGTCCCCCCACAGATCAGCCGCTTCGAAGGCGACGGTGTAGAGGTGCTGCGGTCTTCCCCGACGACCGACGGCGTGCGTATCGGGAAAGACATTCGTGCCGAACCCGACAGGTAGACGTCGCGCGGCGGCCGCTCCTGGGCGAACCGGAAGGCGTCGACGTTGCGGCCGAGGAGCGGCATCAGGAACATGGACAGTCCGAAGACTCGGCCCTCCCACGGCTCGTGGAAGACCGGCTCGTCGGCCTCTTCGACGACCGGGCCGAAGAACTCGGTTCGCCCGCCCATGTCATGCATGGCCGCCACGGCGCGAACATAACACCGGCCCATTTGTAGGTACAATGATGTACGTACGGTGTAGGTACATATAACTCGTAGGAGGTTACTAAGCGTGAGCAAGGTGTCGGTGCGCGAGTTCTCCTACAACCCCAGCGCGATGTTCGCCCGCGCGGAAAAGGGCGAGACCATCGAGATCACCCGTCACGGGAAGGTCATCGCCAGGCTTATCCCTGGCCAGCAGAAAAAGCGGAGCCGGATCGAGGAGCTCGTGGAGTCGGGGGCGCTGCGGATGTCAGAAAAGACGCTGGCCGACATCGACACGTTCACGCGTATCAAGCTTCCCGAGGGCGCTCCCGATCCGCTCGAGACCCTTCTCGAGGAGCGCTACACCGAAAGCGAATGGGAGCGAGAGTTCAGAGAAGAGTGGGAGGCCCGACGCGGCGCGTCAGGCGACGCAAAGTCGTGATCTATCTCGATGCCTCGGCGTTAGTCACGTACGTGACCGAACGACCGTACTTCCCCGAGCTGCACGACTTTCTGATAGCTCGTTCGGCCTTTCGCGGCGTGACCAGCACCGTGGGATTGATCGAGACGGTGCGCAATTGCGATCGCATAGGGAACTTCCCTGATCTCATGACCCAGCTGCTGCGTGAGTACGCCGAGCTTCATATCACCTCTGAAATCCGCGACAGGGCAGCCAACGTGCCGGGTGGTCTGGGGGCGCTCGACGCCATCCACATGGCTACCGCGGAAACGCTGGGCGAAGAACTGATCTCGTTCGTTACCTACGACCGACGAATGGCGATGGTGGCGCGGTCGAGGGGGCTTCCCGTCGCGTCGCCCGGCATGAAATCCTGACCTCGGGCATCCGCTGCCGCGTAACGTATTGCCGCGCGGGCACGTCGACCGGAACGGGAGCTGATGCGGCACTACTACACCGCTGACGCGATCCGTCAGGCCGAGGCGCCGCTGCTGGCCAGCATGCCCGAGGGTGCGCTGATGCGCCGCGCGGCCTACCCGCTGTCCGTCGCGGTGGCCCGCGAACTGGCGGCCCGCACCGGCGGCGTCGCGAGCCGGCGCATCTGTGCGGTGGTGGGATCCGGCGACAACGGCGGCGACGCATTGTGGGCGTCGACGTTTCTGCGCCGCCGGGGAGCGGCCGCCTCGGCGGTGCTGCTCAACCCGGAGAAGACGCACAAGAAAGGCCTGGCCGCATTCATTCGCGCCGGCGGCCGGGTAGTCGAATCCGTCCCGCCCTCAACGGATCTCGTGATCGACGGTGTCGTCGGCATCTCCGGCTCCGGGCCGCTGCGTCCCGCTGCCGCCGACGTGTTCGCCGCCGTCGACGAGGCCGGCATCCCGGTCGTGGCCGTCGACAGCCCCAGCGGAGTGGTCGTCAGCACCGGCGCCGCGAGCGGCCCGCACGTGCACGCGGCGGTGACCGTCACGTTCGGCGGACTGAAAGCCGTGCACGCGCTCGGCGACTGCGGGCGCGTCGAACTCGTCGACATCGGGCTGGAGCTCCCGCCCACCGACCTGCTCGGCTTCGAGGCCGCCGACGTTCGGGAGCGCTTGCCGCTGCCCGGCCCGAGGGACGACAAGTACACCCAGGGCGTCACCGGCATCCTGGCCGGCTCGGCGACGTACCCCGGCGCAGCCGTACTCAGCACCGGGGCGGCCGTCGCAGCCACCTCCGGCATGGTCCGCTATGCGGGAAGCGCTGCCGCACAAGTACTTTCGCGCTGGCCGGAAGTCATCGCCTCGCCCACCGCCGAGTCGGCCGGGCGAGTGCAGGCCTGGGTGGTCGGACCCGGGATCGGCACCGACGACGCCGGCGCCGGCGCGTTGTGGTTCGCGATGGGCACCGACCTGCCGGTGATCGTCGACGCCGACGCGCTGACCATCCTGGCCGCTCACCCCGACGCCGTCGCGTCGCGGTCCGCGCCGACGGTGCTTACGCCGCATGCGGGGGAGTTCGCCCGGCTGGCAGGCTCGCCGCCCGGCGACGACCGGGTCGGGGCCACGCGGGCGCTTGCCGACAAGTTCGGCGCGACCGTGCTGCTGAAGGGCAACGTGACCGTGATCGCCGATCCCGGCGGTCCGGTGTACCTCAATTCCGCGGGCGGGTCGTGGGCGGCCACCGCCGGGTCCGGCGACGTGCTGTCCGGGATGATCGGCGCGCTGCTGGCCCACGGACTGCCCGCCGGAGAGGCCGCCGCCGCGGCCGCGTTCGTCCACGCCCGCGCCGCGAACCTGTCGGCCGCCGACCCCGGCCCCAAACCGACCCCCACGTCGGCGTCGCGCATCCTCGCCCACATCCGCTCCGCCCTCGCTGCTCTGTGACGAAAGGACCTGCCATGCCCCGTGTTTCGCATCCGTCGCCCTCGATCGCCCCGGCCTACACCGGGCGGCTGTCCACCGCGCCGATCCCGTCGCTGCGGCTGCCCGACGAGCCGATGGACCCCGACGCGGCGTACCGGTTCATCCACGACGAGCTGATGCTCGACGGCAGCTCGCGGCTGAACCTCGCGACGTTCGTCACCACCTGGATGGACCCGCAGGCCGAGAAGCTGATGGCCGAGACGTTCGACAAGAACATGATCGACAAGGACGAATACCCGGCCACCGCGGCGATCGAGCAGCGCTGCGTGTGCATGGTCGCCGACCTGTTCCACGCCGAGCACCTGCGCGACGACGACCCGTCCAGCGCGGTCGGCGTCTCCACGATCGGGTCCAGCGAGGCCGTCATGCTCGGCGGGCTGGCGCTGAAGTGGCGATGGAAGGAACGAGTAGGAAAGGCGTGGAAGACGCGGACCCCCAACCTGGTGATGGGGTCCAACGTGCAGGTGGTCTGGGAGAAGTTCTGCCGCTACTTCGAGGTCGAGCCGCGGTACCTGCCGATGGCCGAGGGCCGCTACACCATCACCCCCGAGCAGGTGCTGGACGCCGTCGACGAGGACACCATCGGCGTCGTCGCGATCCTCGGCACCACCTACACCGGCGAGCTGGAGCCGATCGCCGAGATATGCGCGGCGCTGGACAAATTGGCGGCGACCGCTGGCAATCCCGACGTGCCGGTGCATGTCGACGCGGCCAGCGGCGGGTTCGTCGTCCCGTTCCTGCACCCCGACCTCGAGTGGGACTTCCGGCTGCCACGGGTGGTGTCGATCAACGTCAGCGGCCACAAGTACGGGCTGACGTACCCGGGCATCGGGTTCGTGGTGTGGCGCAACAGCGACTGTCTGCCCGACGACCTGGTGTTCCGCGTCAACTACCTCGGCGGCGACATGCCGACGTTCACGCTGAACTTCTCCCGGCCGGGCAACCAGGTCGTCGGCCAGTACTACAACTTCCTGCGGCTCGGCCGGGCGGGCTACGGCCAGGTCATGGGATGCCTGTCGACGACGGCGCGCTGGCTGTCCGACCAGCTGCGCAAGACCAGGCACTTCGAGGTGATCGCCGACGGGTCGGCGATCCCGGTGGTGGCGTTCCGGCTGGCCGGCGACTTCGGCTACACCGAGTTCGACGTGTCCGCGGGCCTGCGGTCCTACGGCTGGCAGGTCCCGGCCTACACCATGCCCGAGGGCGCCGAGAACGTGGCCGTGCTACGGGTGGTGGTCCGGGAGGGCTTCTCGGCCGACCTGGCCAGGTCGCTGTTCGAGGACATGGCGAAGGTGGTCGCCCACATGGACGAGCTCAAACCGGGCGGCCATTTCGACCAGCAACAGCACTTCGCGCACTGAGTTGGAGCTGGCGCTCGCGAAAAACCTGATGTAGATCATGGTCTACACCGGGTAGCCTGGACGCATG
>DASWBF010000188.1:0-11777 GCA_036390735.1 Mycobacterium sp.
AATACCGCAGCAGATACCGCAGTGCTTCCAGACTTCACCAGCGCCAGCCAACGCAATAAGCATCATCGCCGCACGTAGAGGCAGGATACCGATATCGCACAAGCGCCAGCCAACGTAGCAAACGCGCAGAACGACGGATTATGAGTCCGCGGCTCTAACCAACTGAGCTACCGCCCCCTGCGAATCACCATCGTAGGTGCGCCGTCACTGATACTGCGTCTGGCCGTCGGCGAGGATGCGATACCGCTCGGTGCCGCTCTCGATCCGGGGCGCGTCTGCTGCCATCGCGACGGCAATCTTGTTGGCAGCGTTGCGCATCACGTCGAACGTGATCTCGACTGCCTCCGCGTCCGAGAAGCAAGCCCGGACCTCTGCCGCGATCGACGGCGCGATGTCCGCCGGTGACCAGATCAGCGCGTCGACGTACCGCAGTGCCGCCTTGTGCGCGTCGGTCAGCCGATTCGATGCCTCGTACAGCGAAATGTCGCCGTACAAGTCCTCCGAACCGCCCGCCTCCAAGGCCGTGGCCTCCCGCAGCGAATTGCACAGCCGGCAGTGATGCTGCCCCGCGCCGCGCAACCGCACGATCTCCGACGTCACCGGATCCAGCGCCGTCTCCCTGGCGACAGCCGGCAGGAAAGCGTTTAACACTGCATCCGCCGGGTCCGTCGTGTGATCCCAATCAGTGGGTCCCGTCGGAACGACCCCGCCGAGTCCGAGCACTCGCAGTCCCGCCAACACCCGCGGCACGAAATCCGCGATGTACGTCAGCACCACCGCACCGAACGCGTCACCACCCAGCGTCGACAGCAACCACGCCCGCTGGTCGTCGGAAATCCCCGACACGTCGACACTGAACTGCTCGGCGAACTCGACGACCGCAGGCTCGGAGGCGGGCTCGTCCGGGGCGGGTAGCGGCGGCAATCTCAGTACCGAAGCGCACGTCTGCCGGACCAGCGCGTTGATCCGCCCCAACGACCCGTCCGGCGACAGCGCGACCAGTCGCGACAGTTCAGCGATCACACGCCAGACGCTACTGCGCCTGGCTCACGCTGGACATATAGAAGTCTGGAATCATCAACGGCGGCATCGCGGCCCGCGTCGCCCAATCACCCCACTCGCGCGGCAGCGTGACCTCCGTCGCGCCCACCTCGGTAGCCCGCCCCAGCAGGTCGAGCGGGCTCTCGTTGAAGCGGAAGTTGTTCACCGCCGCCGACACCTTGCCGTCCTCGACCAGGTACACCCCGTCGCGCGTCAACCCAGTCAGCAGCAGGTTCGTCGGGTCGACGGTCCGGATGTACCACAACGTCGTCAGCAGCAGCGCCCGCTCGGTCTGGCCGATCATGTCCTCCAGGCTCGCGTCCCCGCCCGTCATAAGCAGGTTGTCGGCAGGCACCGCGACCGGCGCCCCGAACTCGGCCGCCGCCGCCCGCGGATACGCCAGCGCGTTGATCACCCCGTCGCGAATCCAGTCGACGCGGTCGACGTCCATGCCGTTGTCGAACACCGACACCGTGTCCGACGAGCTGGACGTCGCCACGAACGGCCGGCACTGCAGAGGCGCGACGAAAGGATCCGAATACAGCGTCACCGGTAGCTGGGTCAGCCGCTCGCCCACGCGCGTCCCGCCGCCTGGCGCGGAGAACGCGGTCCTGCCCTCCTGCGCGCCGCGGCCGTCCATCATCCACGCCATGTAGATCATCATGTCGGCGACCGTCGACGGCGGCATCAGCGTCGGATACCGGCCCGCCGGCAGCGACAGCGTCCGCCGCGACCACCCCAGCCGCGTCGACAGGTCCGACAGCAGCCGATCAACAGGCACGTCCAGGAAGTCGGGCGTGCTCACACCGGCCCACGCGCTCGCACCGTCGCGTTTCGCGTTGATCTCCACCGACCCGGTCGGCTGCGTGAACCGCCGGCGCACCCCGGTCGACGACGCGACGAACGTCGTCGCCATCTCGTGGCGGGCGTAGCCGTACAACGTGTCCGGGCCGCGGAACGCCCGCGCAAGTGACGCGGCCAGCGCACCGAACGCTTCCGCACCGGTAGCCGCGACCGCGAGATCCCAGTCGCCCGGCTCGTCCGATCCCGTGATCAGCGGCGCGCTGTCGCGGGCCTCCGGCGCGGCACGGGCCGCGTCTTCGCTCGCGGCGACCACGTCGCGGATCACCGCCGGGTCGACCTCGCTGGTCTGCACCGACCCGACGTGCGCCTTGTCGAAGTCGCGGACGACCGAGATCACCGACATCGACCGGCTCGACGACACCCCGTTGGTGGTCATCGAGTTGTTCGCCCACCGCAGCGACGCTTCCGCGCGGTCCGTGACGATCACAATCGTCTCGCTGACCTTCGCCGCCGCCAGCGCCTCGTCGACGACCTGCTGCGGCGCGATCAATGCCCCGCCTCGGTCATCGTGTTCAACACCCGCACTCCGCGGAACAGTGCCGACGGACAGCCGTGGCTGACCGCGGCCACCTGCCCCGGCTGCGCCTTGCCGCAGTTGAACGCGCCACCGAGCCGCCATGTCGACTCCCCGCCGACCGCCTCGAGTGACCCCCAGAAGTCGGTGGTCGTGGCCTGGTAGGCGACGTCGCGCACCTGCCCGTCGAGTTCCCCGTTGCGGATCGACCAGAACCGTTGCCCGGTGAACTGAAAGTTGTAGCGCTGCATGTCAATTGACCACGACTTGTCGCCGACGATGTAGAGGCCGTCTTCCACCCGCGCGATCAAATCCTCGGTCGAGGTGTCCTCGTGGCCCGGCTGCAGCGACACGTTGGCCATCCGCTGAATCGGCACGTGGTGCGGCGAATCCGCGTAGCTGCAACCGTTGGACCGCTCCTCCCCCAGTCGCGGCGCGAACACCCGGTCCAGTTGATAGCCGACGAACACGCCGTCGCGCACCAGGTCCCAGTTCTGCGCGGCCACCCCCTCGTCGTCGTAACCGACGGTGGCCAACCCGTAGTCGACGCACCGGTCCGCGGTCACGTTCATCACCGGCGAGCCGTAGTGCAGCGTGCCGAGCTTGTCCGGGGTGGCGAACGACGTGCCGGCATACGCCGCCTCGTAGCCGATCGCGCGATCGTATTCGGTGGCGTGGCCAATGGATTCGTGGATCGTCAGCCACAGGTTCGACGGGTCGATCACCAGGTCCGTCGGCCTCGGCTGCACGGTCGGCGCCTTGACCTTCTCGGTCAGCAGCGACGGAATCTCGGCGAGTTCGTCCGACCAGTTCCAGATTCCGTCGTCGACGACGGCTTCCCACCCGCGCGCGGTGGGTGGTGCGAGCGTGCGCATCGAGTCGAAGCTGCCCGCGGCGGCGTCGACGGCCACGGCCTCGAGCGTTGGCTGCACCCGCACCCGCTGCTGAGTGATCGACGACCCGTAGACGTCGGCGTAGAAGGTCTGCTCTTTGACGCCGTGAAAGCCGGCAGACACGTGGTCGACGCCGTCGGCCGACAGCAGCCGGTCCGAGTACTCCTGCAGCATTTCGATCTTGTCGGCGGCCGCCACGTCGAACGGGTCGGTCTGATACGACGACACCCATTCGGCATCGCAGTACACGGGTTCCTCAGCGAGTCGGACGTCCTCGGCGTTCAACGCCCGCAGCGTGCGCGCCACCTGGACCGCCCGGCGCGCGGTCTCGGCTGCCACCTCGGGGGCCAACTCGGCGTGCGACGCGAAACCCCACGTGCCGTCGACGATCACCCGAACCGCCAGCCCCACCTCGCGGCTGATCACCGATGTCTCCAACATCGCGTCGCGCAAATGGATCACCTCGGTGACGATCCGGTGGATGCGCAGGTCAGCATGGCTGGCGCCGGCCTCGGTGGCCGCGCTCAACGCGGCGTCTGCCAGCTCACGACGCGGCAGCCCCAGGAAGTCCGCATCGATCCCTCGCGCCGCCACGGGTCCCACCGTAGCGGTTGGGCTTGTGCGCCGAGAGCTTGCCCACGAGTTCTGCACCAGGGCTGTGAATCTCGCCAAAGCACGACCATGGCGCAGATTTCGGCGAGGATTTACATCGCGAACGCGAGGAACACAGCATCGGTGGCCGGACTACTATCTCGCATGCCCCGACCGCGTGCCCGCACCGGCCTGCTGGCGTACACGCTGCTGGCGCCGAGCTTGTTCGGGGTCACGGTGTTCTTGCTGCTGCCGATGTTTGTGGTGGCATGGCTGAGCCTGCACCGCTGGGATCTGCTGGGACCAATCCGCTATGTCGGACTGGACAATTGGCGCTCGGTGCTGACCGACGGCACGTTCGGCAACTCGCTGTTGGTGACTGCGCTGTTCGTCGTGCTGGTGTTGCCGGTGCAGACCGCGCTCGGACTGTGTGCGGCATCGCTGCTCGCCCGGCAACTCCCGGGCAGCGCGTTCTTCCGGACGGTGTACGTGTTGCCGTGGGTCTGTGCGCCTATCGCGGTGCTGTGGCGCTGGTGCGGCTGATCAACGTCGACAAAGTCGCACCGCCGGCCTCCGACACCAACCACAACGGCGACTTCTCACGCAACATGTTCCTGCAGGGACGCATGGCGCTGTTCCAGTCCGGCACCTACAACCTGGCGCAGATCGCGGCGAACGCGCCGTTCCGGTGGGGCATCGCCATGCTGCCCGCCGGACCGGCCGGCAGGGTCAGCGTCACCAACGGGATTGCCGCTGCGGGCAATTCAGCGTCCCGGCATCCGGATGCGGTGCGCGCGGTCCTCACGTGGATGGGCAGTGCCGAGGGAAACGCGTATCTCGGGGCCAACGGCGCCGCGGTGCCGGCCGTGCTCGCCGCGCAGCGCACCTACTTCGACTTCTGGGCGGCGAAGGGTGGGGACGTCGCGCCGTTCTTCGACCTGCTGCGCGGTCCGCGAATTCCTACACCGGGCGGAGCGGGGTTCGCGGCCGGATTCGACGCGCTGAAGCCATATTTCGACGAAATGTTCCTCGGCCGCCTCGACGTGGCCCAGGCCCTAGCGCAAGCGCAAGCCGCCGCTAACGCCGCGGCCGCACGCTAGTAGTACGTGGCCGCCAGCGGCACTACCGACGCGATCGCATCGAAGTCAGCGTCGCGGTGCACAACCTCCGCTTCGTGTCGGATTGCTATCGCCGCGATAAGACAATCGTTGAGGCTGCGGATCTTCCGGCCTCCTCGACGCGCGGCTCGATAGATGGTGGCAGCTGCTCGAAAGTCCACCGCAGGTTCCACGGTGAGCGACGGTAAGCCATTGACCAGCCGCTCAAGCTTCCCATCGGTGTCGTCACCGGCCCCCGCCAGAATTTCCATTGCGACGGGCTCACACATCGCGACATCCTCTGCGCGCTTGGCCAGCAGAATGCGCACATTGACCGCCGCCGGCGACCCAGTTGCGCGGAAGTATTCGACCCACGCCGAGGTATCGATGAGGATCACGCAAGGTCCGCCGGCGGCTCGCTTCTGATCTCGTCGAGGTCGCCATTCCAGCCCACGCCTTCAAGGCTGAGGAGAAACTCCTTCGTAAGAGGCGTGCCGACCAGACGTCGCAATGCAAGGTCGACGGCTTCCCGCTTCGTCGACACCCCGAACCGGCGCATCACCTCGTCGACCAGCCGATCGTCGAGTTCGATGTTGGTCCGCGACATACACCAAGAATACACATCTCATACACCAGCGCCGCCGAACGTTAGAACCGCGTCGAGCCCAGCAGCAGCTCACTGGCGATAGCGGCCGCCGACACCGCCGCGACGATCAGCAGCGTCCACGCATCGGCCCATCCCGGCCGTGACGGTGCTGCCGAGATCTGACCGGTGCCGCCGCGCGCGGCGATCGCGTCGCCCATCTCGTCGGCGCGGCGCAGTGCGACCGTGATGGCGGCCGTGACCATGTCGATCAGTTCGGCCCGCCACCACCGGCGGCGCGCGCGTCGCGTGGTCAGCACGGGACGCGGCCGCAGCCGACGGGCCGCGTAGAGGACACGGAATTCGTCGATCAACATCGGGAACGCCCGCAGGGCCAACCCAAGCGCAGCCGCCCATTCGTCGACCGGGATCCGCAGCCACCGCAGTGGCCGGCCGAGCGTGGCGACCGCCGGCGCCACGTCGGCGACATTTGTGGTCCACGAGACCATCCCGCCGATTCCGAGCAGCACGATCGACAGCGCGGTGATCCGCAGGAAGTACAGCAGTCCGCCCACTCCTAGTGTGGCAGAGCCGATGTGGATGTCCGGCGGCCCGCCGCCGAGCGCCGCTGTGACACCTCCGAGCGCGACGATGATCCACAACAAGAGCGGGACCGTCGGCAACGCGCTGCCCGGAATCCGGGCGATCCACGCCGCGGTCAGCACCAGCACCGCCACCAGGCCGATCGGCACCCAGCCGGGGTAGAACGTGAGCAGCACGGAAATGCCGAACGCCGCAATGAGTTTCGTTCCGGCCCACAATTCGTGGATCAAGGATGTACCGGGAATGGGACGCAGCAGCACAACGGGTCGCCGTTGGGTCGGCGTGCTCATGCCGCACCCCCTGCCGTCGCCGACGCGGGCTGAACCGCCCCGTTATCGAGCTCCAGCGTGTGCGGGCACAAGTCCTCCAGGCCCGCGAAGTCGTGCGAGATCACGATCACCGTCAGGCCGGTGCGACGCCGTAGGTCCTCGAGCAGCCGCAACAGCCCTCGCTGGCTGGCGGCGTCGACGCCGGCGAGCGGCTCGTCGAGGATCAGCGCGCGCGGTGAGCGCGCCAGCAGCCCAGCCAGCACCACGCGCCGCATCTGACCGCCGCTGAGCTGGTCGATGCGCCGGGTGGCCAGTGACGCATCCAGGCCGACGTTGGCCAGCGCGGCCGCCACGCGCGCTGTGTCGTGCGGCGAGAACCCGGCCGCCGACGCCACCTCACGATCAACCTGGCCACGCATCAGCTGAAGGCGCGCCGCCTGGAACGACATCGCCACCGCACCCACCTGATCGCTGACCGGTCTGCCGTCGAGCAGGCAGGACCCGGCGGTCGGCACCGTCAGGCCGGCCATGATCCACGCGAGGGTGGACTTGCCCGAACCGTTGCCGCCGTGGATCAGTAGCCCGTCACCCTCGTGGACGTCAAAGCTGACGTCGCGCAAAGCCGTTGTGGCCCAAGGTGTTCCGCTGGCATACTCGTGACAGACGCCGTCCACCTCGATCACCGCCGCGGCGGAGCGAGCGTCGACCGGCGCGCGTGCTGTCGGCGCCGCGGCCAGCTCCACCATCTCGGTGTTGTCGGTGATGCCGATGCCGGTCAGGTTCACCACCCGCTCTGCCGAATCGGCCTCGTTGTTGTAGTGGGTGATGTGTACCAGCGCCATCTGGTGACGCTCCCGCAGCCCAGCGAGCAGCCCAAGCAGCGCGTCCCGGCCGGTCTGGTCGACCATGCTCGTCACCTCGTCGGCGATCAGCAGCGACGGCTCCCGCGCAAGCGCGGCGGCCACCGCCAGCCGCTGCAGCTCGCCGCCGGACAGGCCGCCGGTGTCCCGCTCGGCGAGCCCGTCCAGCCCGACCTCCTCGAGAAGCCTGTCGATGTCGGTGCTCTGGCCGGGCGGCAATCCCCACACCACGTCGTCGGCGACGCGGCTGCCGAGCACCTGACTCTCCGGGTGCTGCATGATCACCGCGGTGCCGCCGACCCTGCCGAGGCCGACGGCGCCCGCCCGCTCGACCGTTCCCGAGGTCGGCGGCCGCCCGGCGAGGACGAGCATCAGCGTCGTCTTCCCGGAGCCGTTCACCCCGGTGACCGCGACGTGCTCACCAGGTTCGACGGTCAGGGTGACCGGCCCGAGCGCGTCCTGCACGGCGGTCGGGTACCGGAATGTGACGTCATGCAACCGCACCGGGAGCGGGGCGATCTGACCGCTTTCGGCGGGGGTGTCGAGCTTCTGGAGTTCGATGACCCCCGACAACCGGGTGATCACGTGCGACAAGGCCCACCATCCGATCAGGGTGACGATCAGGATAACCAGGACCGACGCGCCGCCGAACACCCATGGCCAGTACGCCAGCAACGTGGCGAGACCACGCTTGAGAAAGTCGGCGACGGGGTCCATGTACGGGAGATGCGACAAGAACCGTGCCAGACCGTTCACGTTGGCGGTCATCGACTCGAACATCAGGTTGCGCAACCGGGACAGCACCGAGAGCGCGACGACGGTGATCACGCCGAACGCCAGGCCGGCGACCAGCGCCACGACGATGATGGTGGGAGTGCCGCGCCGCTTGCGCTTGACCAGCCCGATCAACCCGCCGATGTAGGCGCATTCGACCACGGTCATCATGCCGCCCATCCCGGCGACCAGAAACGCGATCAACCCGCCGGCGATCGTGGCCGCGATCAGCACCCTAAAGCGAAAGCGGTAGGCCAAAAGCCCCATCGGGACGGTGCCCAGCAACGACAACCCGGCAGCGAACGGGATGACAACCGCGACGATCGCAGTGGCCGCCGACAGCGCCGCCATCACCGACGCCTGAGCGAGTTCTCCGGGTCGAAGCGCCCCGCGCCCTCGCTGGCTCACGCGCTCCGGCCCATCCGCACTTCTTGATTCTGCCAGCCAGCCGCAGTGTTCTGTGGGCAGCAACACGTTGATCGTGCATAGACAACCTATGTAATTTGATGGTATGTCCCCTTCGCCGTCCACCGGCGCGTCACTTGGCGTCGACCTGCTCGGTGTGGTCGCCAAACTGAACCGGCTGGCGACTCAGCGCACCCAGCTAGCAGTGCCGTGGGCGCAGGCACGGCTGCTCGGGACGATCGAAGACCAGGGGCCCACCCGGATCTCCAATCTCGCCGCCCTGGACCACTGCTCTCAGCCGACGATGACCATGCAGGTGAGGCGCCTCGAAGATGCCGGCCTCGTCACCCGAACCACCGACCCGGCAGACGCGCGGGCGGTCCTGATCGAGATCACCCCCGAGGGCGTCGAGATGTTGCGCCACGTGCGTGCCGCTCGCGCGGCCGTCATCGACCCGCACATCGCCGCGCTCGACCGCGCTGACCGGCAGACGCTGTCCGAAACCGTCCACGTGTTGCAGCGCCTGCTCGACCGCGCGGCGTCCTCACCGACAACAGACTGACGAATTCGACTGAGTTGCCGCATTAATGCTGCTGGGGGTGGACGTCCCTGAATGAGCAACCGAAAGCAGTGCGGCACTTGCTGTTCGACGATTGCAGCGATCAAACTGGCACATGAGAGCCGAATACCGCGGTTTTCCTGCCCGATCGCGGTTCACGGATTAGTGTCACCAGCCATGACCGTTGTGCCAAAGTCCCGTATCGTCGTCGGCGCCGCTGCACTCGCAGGGCTCGCCGCACTTGGCGGTGTCGGCGCCGTCCTGAACAACGACACCCACAGTGCCACGGGCGCAACGAGATTCGATGTCACGGAAGTCGTCACCACCACGTCGCCGCCCGACAACTCCGCCCTCACGAAGTTGATGAAAATGCTTCCCGCCGGTTTCGACGCGAACAACTGCGCAGTCGTCGACAACCCGCCGCCCGATTCGCTCGCCACTGTTGACTGTGAGCAGAATTCGCTCCCGAATGGCCCGACGTCAGGGCGATTCTCCCTGTATCCGGATGAAGCTACCGTCGAGACGCATTTCCAGACGGCTGCCAGTGAAGACCAGATCTTGCCGTGCCCGGGTGGCCCTGCGTCAGCGAGCAACTGGCAGTATGCCGAGTCTCCCAACGAACCCGCCGGCAAAGTTGTGTGCGGCACCTACGAGGGCACCCCCGACTTGGTGTGGAGCCAAAACGACAAACTGCTGCTCGGCAATCTTCAGGGCACCGACGTTCAGTCGATCTACGATTTCTGGTCGAACAACACCATTTAACTCACGCTGTCGCACCGATAAGCAGGCCGACAACGTACGTCGCGGCGATCGCAATCGCCCCAAACGCCAGTTGGCGACCCGATGCCCACCACACCGGCTTCCCGGTGAAGCGGGCCGAGACTCCCCCTGCGACCACCAGGCCGACGCCACCGCACGCCAATCCAGCGGCCAGGGAGGCAAACCCGAGCAGGTATGGGATCAGCGGAATTATCGCTCCGATCGCGAACAGAACGAACGACGACAAGGCGGCAAGTCGGGCCGACGGCTTCTCTCGGGGATCCACTCCCAGCTCTTGAACCATGTGGAAGTTGATGGCCTTGTTCTCGTCCTGATGGAGCTCCGTACTTGCGGCGCGTGCAGTTTTCTCGGTCATGCCCATCTGGACGAGCATCTGCACGAGCTCTTCTCGCTCGGCCTGCGGGTGCATGCGGAACGCACGACGTTCGAGGCGGACTTCCGAGTCGATCTGCTCGTTGGCCGTCGTGACCGACGTGTACTCACCGAGCGCCATCGAGAACGCGCCGGCGAGCAGACCGGCGATGCCGCTCAGCACGACGGTGTGCCTGTCGGCGCTGGCGGCCACGCCGGCAATCAGCGCGGTGTTGCTGACCAGACCGTCCATCGCCCCGAAGCTCGCCGCCCTCAACCAGCCACCGGAGACGTCGCTGTGGGTGTGGTCGAACTCATGCGGCAGCCCCGCGGCAGCCCCGGGCGACGGCAACTCGGCTTCTGACGATGTCATGACGACAATTCAACCGCTGCAGTGTCGCGCTGATCTATTCAGGTGAACCTACGTTGCGGGACACCGTTTAACCGACGCCGACACAGGTTACCGTCGGGTATGGCGTCGACCACGGCTCAGATTTCCCCCGACCTCGCCCGGCATTTGTGCAACGCTCTCGACGGTCGGTGGCACATGGTGAAGGGCCGGTCTCGCGAGCAGCTGTCAGGTGAGGTGTTCCGTCCGCACTACACACCCAACACGGTGATCGCGCGGACGAAGGTGTTGGACCAGTTGAAGATTATCGCGGCCGCGGGCTCCGCCGAAGACGGGTTTCGCAAGGAACACGGCGGCACGGGCGACGTCGGGGCGGCGGTCACGACGATCGAGATGCTCGCCATGTCGGACCTGTCGCTGATGGTCAAAGCCGGTGTGCAGTGGGGCCTTTTCGGCGGCGCGATCGAAAACCTCGGCACCGAACGCCACCACGAGGCGTACGTGCGCAAGATCATCGACCTCGAGCTGCTGGGCTGTTTCGCGATGACCGAGACCGGCCACGGCAGCGACGTCCAGTCTCTGGAGACCACGGCGACCTACGACCGGGAGACCGACGAGTTCGTCATCAACTCTCCGACGAAGACGTCGCGTAAGGACTACATCGGCGGCGCAGCCGAAACCGCAACGATGGCAGCCGTTTTCGCGCAGCTGATCACGGCGGGTCCTCACGAGGAGCCCACGAACCACGGGGTGCACTGTTTCGTCGTGCCGATCCGCGACGAGGAGGGCAACGACCTGCCGGGCGTCACCACCTCCGACTGTGACTACAAGGGCGGGCTGCCCGGCGTGGACAACGGCCGCATCGTGTTCGACAACGTCCGCGTTCCGCGAGACAACCTGCTCAACAAGTACGGCGACGTCGCCGACGACGGCACGTACTCGTCGCCGATCGACAACCCGAACCGACGTTTCTTTACGATGCTGGGCACGCTCGTCCGCGGCCGGGTGACGGTCGGCGGCAGCGCCGCCGCGGCTGCGCGGGTCGCGCTGGACATTGCCACTCGATATGCGTTGCTGCGCAAGCAGTTCAAGGCTCCCGACGACGACTCCGAGGTGCTGCTGATGGACTACCTCGTCCACCAGCGTCGGGTGCTGCCGCTGATCGCGAAGTCCTACGCGCTGCAGTTCGCGCAGAACGAGTTAGTGGCCAAGCTCGACGAGGTCCAGAGCACCGAGATCCCCGA
>DASWBF010000189.1:0-11884 GCA_036390735.1 Mycobacterium sp.
GAGACCATCGCCGCGACCACCACCAGCACCGGACTCACCGTCCGCGCCCAACTCGACGACGCCGAGTACCCCAAGGGCATCAAGATCCCCGACAAGCAGATCAAAGCCCTTCAAACACAGGGCACCCTTGCACCTCACGACTTCCACGGCGAGTGGAACTACACCCTCAACCCCGAACCGCGACACGCCCGAGACCGACCAGGTTAATTCATCACAGGCCCTTAGTGCGACGAAGTCGGGCGGCGCCACCGGTTGCGCTGACGCCGGAGGCGCGAGCATAGCGGCGAGCAAGGCCGTGGCGACGAGCCCGATACTGCGCCGACAGTGAAGCCATGGCTGCTGAATCAGGATTTTCACGACCTGGAATTCTATTTCGCGGAAGCGGTGATCGAAGTCGCGGCGATAGGGGCGGGTATGCGCTGGCTGAGGATGGCCGTGGTGGTCGGCGTCATGCTCACCGGCGACGGGTTCGGCGTTCAGCTCGGCACGTCGGCGGCACGCGTTGCGCTCGAGATCTTCATCGAACCGCAGTGCTCGCACTGTGCGAGGTTGATGATGTTTCACGGCGGAGAGATCGCCGACTACATCTACAGCGGCGACCTGCGGGTGACCCACCGGCTGGTGACCTTCCTCGACAACGGCCAGCGGGTACTCGCACCGCGTTAGCAATGCGATTTTCCTGGCAGGCCAATCCGGCCAGCGACCACCAGTACCTCGCCACCATCGGCAAAATGGCACGGCTGGCCCAGCATGTCGTCGACCGCATCGCCGCCGGCGAGCCCGCCGTCGACACGGTTGCGATGGACAACGCAAACCAGAAGCGGCTCAACCAGGTTCTGCACCTCGTCGCGACCCCAACGGTGTATGACCTCAACACACACCAGGTCGTCGACACCTCGGGCAATGACTGGCTGAAGCGACTGGTCGGCCACAGCTAGCGGCACGTTGCGGTGTTGCACCCGAACCAGATTCGGGTTATTCGGCCGAGTTTTGGACGTAGATACGGGTTTCGCGTGTTAATGTCGGCGCGCTCTTCACGGAAGGCGAGCGACACTTGGAGTTTCGTGGCGTGCGGCGCCGGCTGATCATCCGACTGGGCGTCGCGTTGATGGGAGTGCTGGACCGGATTCTGGTCCGCTGCTCACGACTCGGCGATCCCGCGCGCTTCGACACTGCCGACTTTCCGTGGGCCGCCGAGCTGGAACGCAACTCGGCTCTGATCCGCCGCGAGGCAGAAGAAATCCTCCGTGATGCGGCGAATGTGCCGCCCCTGCGCCGCATCTCCGAGGACCACGAGAAGATCGCGATCGATGACAAGTGGCGATCGTTCTTTCTCTGGGCTTACGGCATCCGCGTCGACGACAACTGCCGCCGCTGTCCGCAGACAGCGGCCCTGCTAGAGCGCATCCCTGGGCTGCAGACGGCACTGTTCTCGATCCTGGCTCCGGGCACGCACATCCCGCTGCATAACGGCGCCACCAAAGCCATCTTGACCGGCCACCTTGGCCTGTGCGTGCCTCGGCAACGGCAGCGTTGCCGCATCAACGTGGACGGCAAGGATTACGCGTGGCGCGAGGGCGAGCTCTTCGTGTTCGACGACATGCGTATGCACGAGGTCTGGAATGACACCGATGAGTACCGCGTCACGCTGATGATGCACGTGACGCGGCCGCTGCGCTTCCCGGGCTCCGTCCTCGCGGACGGCATCATCGCCTTGATCCGGAAGAGTCCCTTTGTCCAGGACGCTCACTCGCGCCTCGAGCGGTGGACGGGCCGGAGCCTGGCCGATCCGCCACAACTAGTGGACGTATCGCCTCTCGATGAACTTCGTCCCCACCAGTAGCGCGCCCGCGACAAGCCAGCCCACCACCGCGATCGAGCCCGCCGGGATGATCGCCAACGCGGCGTTGCGGTGTTGCACCCGAACAAGGTTCGGATCGTTGCGGTCGTATTCGACGTAGATCCGCATCCCGTCCGCCAGCTCCGACGGGTACAGCACTCCGAGCTCCGGCCGGTAGGTGACGCGGTCCGGCGTGACGAACTCGATCGTCGAACGCCGCGGCCCGGCGCTGAGCACCTCGGCCTGCGCCACGCCCATGTTCCGCTCGATCTGCCGGTCGTTGCGCCACGCACCGGCGACCAGCAGCAACGACTGCAGCATCACCAGACACCCCGCCACCACAATGCCGAACTTGATGCGGCGCATGACTTTTCGGCCGGTAGCCTCGAGTTCGTCGGAAGTCCTGCCGTTTCGGAAGAGGTTCAGCACGGTGGTCAACCGGCTCATATCGCCGCCTTGATCGACGCGTGCAGCTGTCGCAGCGTCGACCGGTCGGCTTTGACCTCGAGCACTCGCACCCCGGAGAAGCGCGTGTTGACGGCGTCGACGAGGTCGCCGACTTCCACCTGCCGGGACTCGATGTGGTACGCCCGGCACAGCGCGCCGACGTCGACGTCGTGCGGGGTGCCGAAGACCCGCGACGACACGTCGGAGAACCGGGGGTCGCCCTGCTCGAGCAGCTCGAAAATACCGCCGCCGTTGTCGTTGGACACCACGATCGTCAAGTCCTGCGGCACCGGCTCCGTCGGACCGATCAACAGCCCGGACGCGTCGTGCACGAACGTCAGGTCACCGATCAACGCGACGGTCCGGCCCTCGTGGGCCAACGCCGCGCCGATGGCCGTCGACACGGTGCCGTCGATGCCGGCGACCCCGCGGTTGGACCGCACCTTGACGCCCTGCGGTTCGAGGCCGACCAGCGCGGCGTCGCGCACCGGGTTGGACGCGCCGAGCACCAGCTGATCACCCGGCCGCAGCGCGTCCGCCACCGCCGCCGCGACATGCAGGCCGGTGGTCAATGGGTGGGCATCGAGCTGACCGCGTACGGCCTCGACCGCGCGGCGGTTCACGTCGGCGCAGCGGCGCAGCCAGCCGTCGCTCGGTGTGCCGGACGTGACCGCCCGGGTGCCGGTGGCCTGCGAGTTGCCGGAGACGTCCGGCCAGCGCGGGCCGGTGGTCAGCGCGAACACCGGCACCGCCGGGTCGGCCAGCAGCGACGACACCGTCCGGTGCAGCGTCGGCCGGCCCAGCATGATCACCTGCTGCGGGTGCAGCAGCGGCAACGCGAGCGGGTGCAGCGGGTTCGCGGCGTGCGGCGCGGTGGGTTCGGCGACTGTGGGCAGCGCCGCCAGGTTCGGGTGCACACCGGCGCCGTGGCCGCTGATCACGACGGTGTTGCGGGACAGGTCGATGTCCAGCGGCTGATCGAACGTGACGGGCGGCGTGTACGTCCACGGCCGCCCGTTCGGCCGTCCGGGCGGCACGGCGCCCAGATCGGGTTCGGGGTCGGGCACCAGCGGCTCGCGCAGCGGGATGTCGAACTGCACCGGCCCGGCGTTCGCAGACCGCGCGCCCGTCGCCGCCACCAAAACCCGGCACACCGCCGAACGCCAGCGCGCGTTCTGGTCGGCCATTTTCTCGGTGCCCTCCTCGGCCAGGCCGAGGCTGATCGCCGCGCGCACCTGCGTGTCGAAGTAGCCGAGCTGCTCCATCGTCTGGTTGGCGCCGGTGCCGAGCAGCTCGTAGGGCCGGTTGGCCGACAGCACGATCAGCGGCACCCGCGCGTAGTTGGCCTCCGCCACCGCGGGCCCGAGGTTGGCGACCGCGGTGCCAGACGTCATCACGATCGGGACCGGAGCCTGCCCGGCGACCGCGAGGCCGATGGCCAGGTACCCGGCGGTGCGCTCGTCGATGCGCACGTGCAGGCGCACGCGGCCGGCCACGTCGGCGTCACGCAGTGCGAACGCCAGCGGCGCGTTACGCGACCCGGGGCACAGCACCACGTCGCGCACGCCGCCGCGGATCAGCTCGTCGACGACGACGCGGGCCTGCGCCGTGGAGGGATTCACACCTAAAGACTGTCACAACGGCAGGTCGGCGAAGAATTGCAGGATTGCGGCGTTGACGGCCTCAGGGCGTTCGAGGAAGCCCAAATGACCGGCGTGGGCGATCTGCAGGTAGCGGCCGTTGCGCAGCGCGTCGGCGACCTCCTTGGTCAAATGCGGCGGCACGACGACGTCGTCGGCGAACCCGATCACCAGCACGGGTGTGGTGATGCTCCGGTAGGCGGGCAGCCGGTTGCCCAGTGGCCGGATGTTCAGCTGGCAGCGCAGGCCGGGCGTCTGCTTGGTCGGCCAGATCGTGAACATCTCGATCCAGTCGGCGACAGCGCGGTCGTCGTTGAGGGTATGGGCCGAGAAGTTCTCCAGCAACCGCACTTTCGCGTCGTACGCGGCGGGCAACTGAACACCCGAGTTGGTCAGCTCCGCTTCGGATTTTCGGAAGAACTCCCGGGTGCGGTCCTCACGTCCGCGGGTGGCCATCAGCGCGGCCCGCTTCACGAGTTCGGGCCGGGCCAGCATCAGCTCCTGGGCAATGTAGGCGCCCATCGACACGCCGACGATATTCGTCCGCGCGATGCCGAGCTGCTCGATCAGCGCGGCGGTGTCGGCGACCAGGGTCTCGGTCGTGAAGCCGTCGGCGTTCTCGGTCGCGCCGACTCCCCGGTTGTCGAACGTGACGACGCGATAGCCCGCGGCCAGAAACGCCGGTACCTGAAACGGATGCCAGGTGCGGCCGGCGCCGCCTCGTCCGGCGATGAACAGCACGGGCTCGCCGCTGCCGCGGTCGTCGTAGGCGAGGTTGACCACGCGGCCATTGTCGCTTGGGTGCGGTCAGACGCGCTCACGGCGTCGGAAGCGGGACCGGCCGCGCCGCTCGCCGGCGGTCTTGATCGCGTGGTCCCAGACCAGTTGCGTCATCGGCTTGAGCTGGCCTCGAGTGACCAGGTCCTTGGACATCAGCGCGGTGGCGGCGGCTTTCGTGCTCGCCGAGGCCTTCGACATGTGGCCGGAGTCGAACGGCGGCTGCGGGTCGTATTCCATCGACAGCTGAATGACTTTGGCGCGGCTCTCTCCGCCGATCTGGCCGGCCAGCCACAGTCCAAGGTCGATGCCCGCCGAGACGCCCGCGCAGGTGACGATATCACCCTCGTGAACGATCCTCTCGTCGCCAACCGGCTTGACGCCCAACGCTTTCAGCGCGGCGAGCGCCGCCCAGTGTGACGTGGCGCGCTTGCCGTCCAGCAGCCCGGACGCGGCGAGAATGATCGACCCGGAGCACACCGACGCCGTCCACGTCGCGGTCTTGTGTGCGTTACGCACCCAGTCGAGCAGCGTCTCGTCGCGGGCATGCTCCATCGTCGAGAACCCACCCGGCACCAAAATGACGTCGGGAGAAGGTGTTTCGGCGAACGAGTGCGTCGCCGCGACGATCAGGACACCGGAGTCGGCGGTGATCGGGCCAGGCTCGTGCCAGACGAACCGCACCTCGGCGTCCGGCAGCCAGCGCAGCACCTCGTAGGGCCCGATGAAGTCCAGCGCGGTGAAGCCGGGGTACAGCACAATCGCGATCTGCATTCTATTGTCCTTTCAGGCAAAGGTCTTGCGGTAGTGGTCAGGCGACACACCGATACGGCGAATAAAGTTGCGGCGCATGGTTTCTGCGGTGCCGAAGCCGCAGCGGGCGGCGATCTTCACGACGGTGTCGTCGGTTTCCTCGAGCTGTCGACGCGCGGCCTCGGTGCGGACGCGTTCGACGTAGGCGCCCGGCGCTTCGCCGACCTCGTCGGTGAAGACGCGCGTGAAATGCCGCGGGCTCATGGCCGCCTTGCGGGCCAGTTCAGCGACGTTGTGCTTGGCGCCTGGCTGCGCTTCGATGGCATCCTGCACGTCGCGGATCGGGCTACGATGGGCGCGCGGCATCCACACCGGAGCGGCGAATTGCGTTTGGCCGCCGGGCCTTCGGAGATACAGCACCATCCAACGGGCCACGGTCTGCGCGACATCGGTGCCGTGGTCGTCTTCGACGAGCGACAGTGCCAGGTCGATGCCTGCGGCCACGCCCGCGGCGGTCCAGACCTTCGCGGAGCTGCGCAGAAAAATCGGTTCGGGATCGACATCGACGGCCGGGAACTCGTCCTGCAGCTGCCGGGCGAACGCCCAGTGCGTGGTGGCCCGGCAGCCGTCGAGCAGGCCGGCTTCGGCCGCCAGGAATGCACCGGTGCAGACGCTGACGACGCGCCGTGCTGCTTGGGCGGCGGTGTGCAGCCAGGTCATGACGTCGGCGTTGGCGCGGGCGCCGTCCACACCGACACCGCCGGGCAGCAGCAGGGTGTCGATGGGTTCACGCGGGTCGGGCAGTTTCGTGGCGACGAACTCGAGCCCCGTGCCCGTCGCCACCGGCTGCCCGTCCACCGACGCCAGGGCCACCTCATAAGCGCCGTTGACCAGCAACGACGCGCCAGTGAACACGTCGAACGGCCCGACCAATCCAGCGCCTGGACGCCGGGGAAGCCGAGAATCACCACCTTGCGCGCCACGGCATCCAGTCTCGGGCACAACAGGCTATGTCGTCTATGCCATGTATCCCACAAATCAGGACACGCCATCAACACAGCAGTCGGTAGCACGCGATGATGCGCCGGATCCACCAGTCGCGTCGCTCAGCGGTCGCTCTCAGTTCTTCCAGACGCGCCGGATCGGGCGCGACGGGTCCGACCGGCAGACAGCCGTCGACCAGCTGGGCCGACTCGGCGACGTCCTCGACGAACAGCCGCCCGGTCGCCAAGCCGCACGCGTGCGCCAAAGTCGGCAGCGCGGCCGCCGCCTGCAAGCCGGTCGCGATGCCGACCGCCGAATCAAGCGCGCTGGAGATCACGACCGGAATGTCAATCTGCTCAGCTATTTTCAGCAGCACCGCGGCGCCGCCGAGCGGAGCGACCTTCAGCACGGCCACGTCCGCGGCGCCGGCGCGGACCACGTGCAGCGGGTCGTCGGCCTTGCGGATGCTTTCGTCAGCGGCCACCCGGATGTCGATGCGCCGACGGACCTCGGCCAGCTCCTCGACGGTCTTGCACGGCTGCTCGATGTACTCCAGCGGTCCGAGCGCCTGCGCCGCGGCCACTGCTTCCTCGACGGTCCACCCGCCGTTGGCGTCGACCCGCACCGTCGGCACCAGCGCCCGGACCGCCTCGACGCGCGTGACGTCGTCGTGCAGCGTCTGCCCGGGCTCGGCGACCTTGACCTTGGCGGTGCGCGCCCCCGGAAAGCGGGCCAGCAACTCGGGCACCAGCTCGGGCGGCACCGCGGGGATGCTCGCGTTGACCGGGATGCGGTCTCGCCGGCCGACGAGCGGCTTCTCGTAGGCCGCCTCGATCGCCGAAGCCAGCCAGTGCGCCGCCTCGGGCGGCTCGTACTCGAGAAAGGCGCCGAACTCGCCCCAGCCGGCGGGCCCGTCGATCAGCGCGACCTCGCGAATTGTGATGCCGCGGAAGCGAACTCGCATCGGCAACGCGACCACGTGGACGCGGTCGAGCAGGTCGGCGAGGTCCGGTGGCCGGGTCACACCGCTCGGTCGCGGCCTTCCCAATATTGTTTGCGCAGATCCTTTTTCAGGATCTTGCCCGTCGGGTTCCGGGGTAGCTCGCCTTTGACATCCACGGTCTTCGGGCACTTGTAGCTCGCCAACCGCTCGCGACACCACGCGATCAGCTCCTCTTCGGTCGCGTCACCCTCGAGTTCGACGACCGCCTTCACGACCTCGCCCCACTTGTCGTCGGGCACACCGATGATGGCGACGTCCGTGACCGCCGGATGTTCACCGAGCACGCGCTCGACCTCGATCGAGTAGATGTTCTCGCCGCCGGAGATGATCATGTCCTTGAGCCGGTCTTCGATGAAGATGAAGCCGTCCTCGTCGACCCGGCCGAGGTCGCCGGTGCGGAACCATCCGTCGTCGGTGACGGCCTCGGCCGTGGCCTCCGGCTTGTTGTGGTAGCCCTTCATCAGCTGCGGTGTGCGGAACCACAATTCACCGAGTTCGCCCGCGGGCACGTCGTCGAGGGTGTCCGGGTCGACGACACGAAGTTCGACGTCTTTGATCAGGGTGCCGGCGCTGACGAGCCGCTCGGGGTGGTCGGGGTCGCGGTGGGCGTCCGGCATCAGGTGGGTGACGGCCCCACACACCTCGGTGAGCCCGTACACCTGGATGAAATCCGTGTTGGGCCACGCGTCCAGCGCCACGCGCACCAGCGGCAGCGGCATCGGCGAGGCGCCGTATGCGTACGTCTTGAGCGCGCTGAAGAGCTTGACCGCGTCATCGCCCGACTGGAGCACCTTCGCCAACACGGCCGGAACCAGGAATGTTCGATTGGCGCCGCGCATGATCCCGCCGGCCAACGAGGCGCCGTCCGGCTCGCGCGTCATCACGATCGGATAGCCCTCCTGCACCCCGTACTGGGCGTAGCACGAGCCGGCCACGTGGAACAACGGCATCGCGACCAAGTTCTTGTCGCCGGGCTCCAGCTCCCAGTCGGCGAACGCGTTGAACGTATGCGCGAGCACGTTCTTCTGGGTCAGCGCAACGCCTTTCGGTCGACCGGTGGTGCCGGACGAATACATGATGATGCACACGTCGTCGGGGTCTACGTCGTCGGCTCGGCCGGTGGGAGTGCCAGAGGCGAGCAGTGCTTCGTACTCGTCACCGTCGCCGCCCTGCGGCGTGACCTCGATGACGCGTTCGACGTTGGACAGCCGGTCGCGGATCTTGTCGATGGCCGGTTTCAGCTCGCTGCCGACGATCAACACCTTTGCGCCGCAGTCGTTGATCACGTAGTCGAGTTCGTCGCCGGCGAGCCGGAAGTTGATGACCGCGTTGGCCGCCCCCAGCGACGCAGCGGCCAGCGTCAGCTCGACGCCGGCGGGATGGTTCTTGTCGAGGTACGCGACGACGTCGCCGTGCCCGATCCCGAGCTCGGCCAGCGCGCCGGCCAGTCGGCGGACCCGGTCGTTGACCTCCGCCCATGTCCAGGTGCGGTTGAGGTCGGTGATGGCTTCCTCGTCAGGCTTCGTCTTCGCCCAGTGCGCCAGACGGTCGTCGAGGAAACGTGGTGCCGGGGGGCGCTCAGTCATGCAACGAGCGTGCCACGAACACCTGCTTCCCATCCAGGAAAATGAGCACTATCCGCAGAGCTGAAGAGGGGCGACCGCCGAAAACCACCGCGTAGTTAGCGACAAGTACGGCGGTTTTGCGCGTCGGCACCCTAAACTTCACCGAAATACTCAGGGCGGGTGAGGCGACGTGTGGCGAGTGCTGTTGATCGCAGCGGCGGTGACGGTGGTCGGCCTGACGAGCGCCTGCTCGACCACCGTGGACGGGACCCCGAAGGCTGAGCGGTCTCAGCCTCCTGCGCCCGCGACCGGTACTCCAGCCGCCCCAGCGGCCACCGGCGTCGGCGAGCAGCAGCTGGATGGCTTGCTGCTGACTCTGGATGACGTCCGGGCGATCATGGCGGCCCCTGAACTCGAGGTGCACGACAACTACGCCCAGATGCCGCCGAGCACCGCGGGCTACGTGCCGGAAGACTGCGTGCGGGCGGCCTTCAACACCGTCGAGCCCGGCTACCGGGACAGCAAGTTCGTCGCGATCCGCGGCGTCGTCATGCAGGAGCCCGACTCCAGTGCGGAGTTGTCGCACATCGTCGACCAGGGCGTGGTGACGTTCCCGGACGAGGCCGCCGCCAACACCTATGTCACGAGGACGATCGAAGCGTGGCGGCGTTGTGCGGGAACGCCTTTCACCGTGTTGCGGCCCGAAGCCGCCGAGCACTGGACCTTCGGTGACGTCACCGAGAGCAACGGCATCAGCGCCATCCCCAAGACGGGCGACGGCTCCGAGTGGTCGTGTTCGCACGCAATCACCGCGAGGGCCAACGCGGTGGTCGACGTGTCCGCGTGCGGCTTTTCGATCACCGACCAGGCCACGACGATCGCCGGCCGGATCCGGGACAAGTTCCCCGCGTAGGACGAATCTGTAACACGTTCTAGTCTTGAGCCCATGACTCCGGTTGTTGCCTCTTCGCGCGAGCGCTCATCGGGCGAGTTGCTGCGCCATCCCATCCACTCTGGCCACCTGCTCGCCGGGGCGCTGAAGCGTCACAAGGACAAGCCGCTGCTGTTCCTCGGCGACACCACGCTGACCGGCAGCCAGCTGGCCGACCGCATCACGCAGTACATACAGGCCTTCGAGGCCCTGGGCGCCGGCACCGGCGCAGCGGTCGGGCTGCTGTCGCTGAACCGGCCCGAGGTGCTGATGATCGTCGGCGCCGGCCAGACCCAGGGATATCGCCGCACGGCACTACACCCTCTCGGCTCCCTCGACGACCACGCGTACGTGCTGTCGGACGCGGGCGTCACGTCGTTGATCATCGACCCGAACCCGATGTTCACCGAACGGGCTCTGGGTTTGCTGGAGCGTGTCGGGTCTCTGAAGCAGATCCTGACGATCGGCCCGGTGCCCGACGCGCTCGCCGAGGTCGCGGTGGACCTGAGCGCCGAAGCCGCCAAGTACTCGCCCCGGGCGCTGGTCGCTGCCGAGATTCCGCTCGATCAGATCGTCGGCCTGACCTATACGGGCGGAACGACCGGCAAGCCCAAGGGCGTCATCATGACCGCGCAGACCACCTCGACCATGACGTCGATCCAGCTGTCCGAGTGGGAATGGCCGGAGAACCCGCGCTTTTTGATGATCACCCCGCTGTCGCACGCCGGCGCCGCGTTCTTCATGCCGACGGTGGTCAAGGGCGGCGAGATGATCGTGCTCTCCAAGTTCGATCCGGCCGAAGTCTTGAGAGTCATTGAAGAGCAACGCATTACGGCGACGATGTTGGTGCCGTCGATGCTGTACGCCCTTATGGATCACCCGGATTCACGGACCCGTGACCTGTCGTCGCTGGAGACTGTGTACTACGGCGCGTCGGCGATCAACCCGGTGCGGCTGAAGGAGGCGATCGACCGGTTCGGGCCGATCTTCGCGCAGTACTACGGGCAGTCCGAGGCGCCGATGGTGATCACGTATCTGGCCAAGGGCGAGCACGACGAGAAGCGGCTGACGTCGTGCGGGCGACCGACGCTGTTCGCGCGGACGGCGTTGTTGGGTGAGGACGGCAAGCCGGTGCCGCAGGGCGAGGTCGGCGAAATCTGTGTCAGCGGACCGCTGTTGTCGGGCGGGTACTGGAAGTTGCCCGACGCGACGGCCGAGACCTTCCGCGACGGCTGGATGCACACCGGCGACCTGGCCCGCGAGGACGAGGACGGCTTCTGGTTCATCGTCGACCGGGTGAAGGACATGATCGTCACCGGCGGGTTCAACGTGTATCCGCGCGAGGTCGAGGACGTGGTCGCCGAGCATCAGGCGGTGGCGCAGGTGTGCGTGATCGGCACGCCCGACGAGAAGTGGGGCGAGGCCGTCACCGCGGTCGTGGTGCTGCGCGAGGATGCGCCGCGCGACCAGGAATCTGTGACGGCGATGACCGTCGAGATCCAGGCTGCCGTCAAGGAGCGCAAAGGATCGGTGCAGTCGCCGAAGCAGGTCGTGGTCGTCGACGCGCTGCCGCTGACCGGGCTGGGCAAGCCGGACAAGACGGCGGTGCGCGCGAAGTTCTGGGAGGGCGCGGGCCGCGCCGTGGGCTGACGTTCACCACGCGTTCACCGCAGGTCAACGAGTTGTCGCTCACGAGGCGGGCAAGAAGGTGGTTGACGACTCAGGCGCTCAGGTAGTCGGCACAGTGGGTGAGGCCGGGATCGCCGCTGGCACGATAGGCGCATGGTGGCGGCGGTGTTGTTCGACTTCTCCGGCACGCTGTTTCGGCTCGAGGAAGGCGACAGCTGGTTCGCCGGGATGCAGCTGGACCATGACGCCGAGGTGGACGGGCACGTCCAGGCGGAGTTGATGCGCAGGCTGACCGCCCCCACCGGCCGGTCGGTC
>DASWBF010000190.1:0-7952 GCA_036390735.1 Mycobacterium sp.
TCCGCCGGAGATCACCGACGCGGTCCGCGACTACTCCGCACCCAGCTTCCCCGCGGGACGCCCGCTGATCGACGCGCTGCGCGACCTGTCGTCGCGGATCTACGCCGACTTCACCTACCGGTCCGGGTCGACGACGGTGTCGACTCGGGTCGCACAGGTCTTGGCCGCGCGTGAAGGGGTGTGCCAGGACTTCGCGCGCCTGGCCGTCGCCTGCCTGCGCGCCAACGGACTTGCGGCAAGCTATGTTTCGGGATACCTGGCCACCGATCCACCGCCCGGCAAGCAGCGTGTGGTGGGCATCGATGCGACGCACGCGTGGGCTGCGGTGTGGACTCCCGGTGATCAGTGGTTGGCGTTCGACCCGACCAACGACCAGATGGTCGACGAGCGGTACATTCTCGTGGGCTGGGGTCGCGACTACGCCGATATCCCGCCGCTGCGCGGCATCATCTACACCGACTCCGAGCGCAGTGCGATCGAGGTGTCGGTAGACGTGGCGCCATTTGAGGGGGACGTGGTTCATGCGTGATTTCGTCTGCCCGAACTGCGGCCAGCACCTGGCGTTCGAGAACTCGGTGTGCCTGTCGTGCGACAGGCCGCTCGGGTTCTCCCTCGACGACATGGCGCTGCTGGTTATCGCGGAGGGACCTGATGCCGCGAAGCCGGGGTTCGTGGACGCCGCCAACTACGAGCTGTGCGCGAATCTACATCTGGCGCAGTGCAATTGGTTCGTTCAGAAGGAGCCGGTGCGTCGACTGTGCACCTCGTGCCGGCTCACCCGCACCCGCCCGAACGACGCGGACACCACGGCGCTGTCTGCGTTTGCCGATGCCGAGAAGGCCAAACGCCGGTTGATCGCCGAGCTGCACGAGCTGCGGCTGCCGATCGTGGGCCGCGACGACGACCCCGAGTTCGGGCTGGCCTTCGACCTGCTGTCCAGTGAGAAGGACAAGGTGTTCACCGGCCACCACAACGGCGTGATCACGCTGGACCTCGCCGAAGGCGACGACGTCCACCGCGAGCAGTTGCGCATCGAGATGGACGAGCCGTATCGCACACTGCTGGGGCACTTTCGGCACGAGATCGGCCACTACTACTTCTACCGGCTCGTCGAGCCGTCGCAGGAGTACTCCGAGCGGTTTCGGGAGCTGTTCGGCGACCCCGACGCCGACTACCAGGAGGCGCTGGACCGTCATTACCGCGAAGGCGCACCGCCGGACTGGGAAGAGACCTATGTCTCGTCCTACGCGACGATGCACGCCGCCGAGGACTGGGCCGAAACGTTCGCGCACTATCTGCACATCCGCGACACCCTGGACACCGCGGCCGCGTTCAGCTTCGCGCCGGCTAATGCCACCTATGAGCGGAAGGTGTTGGGACCCAGCGGCTTCAACACGATCATCGAGATGTGGCTGCCGCTGTCGTGGGGCCTGAACATGGTCAACCGGTCGATGGGTCGCGACGACCTGTACCCGTTCGTGCTTCCGGTGCCGGTGCTCGACAAGATGCGGTTCATCCACACGATCATCGACGAGGTGACGGCCGATCCGACGAAACTGGCCGCGGCCACCCCCACCTCATAGCGCTCGCGGCAGCCAGCCGCGGCGGAGGCTCTTGACGTTCAAGCCAATCCACAGGCAGACTCGCGCGGCATGACCCCACGCTTCGGTGTTCGCTTCGGCGCCTCCGTCTTTATCGGTGCGCTCGCTCTGCAGCTGACGGGCTGCAGCAAGACCATCAAGCCGGAGGGCGCGGCCAAATCCGTGACGGATCTCGTCTCTGAGCAGACGCACTTCACGCCGAACGACGTGAAGTGCCCTTCCGGGGTCGATGCCGAAGTGGGCCAGGAGTTCGACTGTCACTTCACCGGTCCTGATGGCGCGTACACCGCGCACCTGAAAGTCACGAAGGTCGAAGGCGACGACGTCGAGTTCTATATCACGACCAAGCTCGATCAATAGCGCGAACTTCGCGATCTCACCATTGCTCCTATGTCAAGAAGTTGGTTTCCCGACGTCGTCGTCCACCGTCATGAAGGCGTCGCCTGCTTCGACTCACCCGACCAGTGGTTCTTCAACGACATCCGCGGGTGGACGCTCGCCGACCACGTCGACGACGAGCAGTTCAGCCGGTTCCGCGCTGGAGCGCTTCGTCGATGCCGACGGCCGGGTCCGGTTCGCGGCGCCGGCCCTGATCGCGACGGCCACCCGCCCGGCTTGACGGCGCGAGCGTGCGCGTAGCCATGCGCCGAAAGTGAACCCACGGTCGCTATTTCGCCGAAACAACTGCCGTAGCTTCACTTTCGGCGTGATTTCAATGTCGGGTCAGCCGCAGGAAAGTCGTGCCGCGCGGTGAGATTCGGTATCCCACGTCCAGGCTGATCGTCAACTCGAGGCCCTTGAGCTGGCGCACCCGCCGCTTGAACCGGGGCACGTCGAGGCCTTCGCGCGCCGCCAGGTCCGGCGCGCGCACCCCCTCGTTGTCCCGGATCAGCTCCAGATAGCGCCGCGTCCACGGTCCCTTGCCGCTTGCGGCGTCGAAGCGGGCCAACCGCTCGCTGATCACTGCGACGTCGTCGGCCGTCAACGCGTCGTTAGCGGCCAGCGCGGGCCGTTCGTCGGGGCCGGCGTACGACACCGTGATGACGAAGACGTGCTCGGCGGACCTGCGATCCAGTTCTGCATGCGCGGCCGCGGCGCCGCGATAGCCCGCGGCCCGAGCCTGCGCCTCGGTCACCCGATAGCCAGCCGGGCGCTCGACGACGTTGTCGATGCGGATGGTGCCGCCGGCGATCCCGTCGGCGGTGGCGCGATTCAGCAGCACACGACGGATCGTATGGCCCGCCCGCGTGGTATGCCTGAGCTGTGTCTGATGTCGCCGGCCGGGCGGCTCCGAAGTCCGACGGTCTGTTCGACCTTCCCGGCACCAGCGACTCCGCCGACTGGCAGGGCCGCGGAGCAGGTTTGCCCGCACCGCTGGCGGTCCGGATGCGGCCCGCCACGCTCGACGAGGTCGTCGGGCAGTCGCATTTACTCACCGAGCGGTCGCCGCTGCGCCGCCTGATCGACGGCTCGGGTGCGGCGTCCGTCATCCTCTACGGGCCGCCCGGCACCGGCAAGACCACGCTGGCGTCGCTGATCTCGCAGGCCACCGGCCGCCGGTTCGAGGCGCTCTCGGCGGTGTCGGCCGGGGTCAAGGAAGTCCGCGCGGTGATCGAGAATGCCCGCCGCGCTGCCGCGCACGGTGAGCAGACCGTGTTGTTCATCGACGAGGTGCACCGGTTCTCCAAGACCCAGCAGGACGCGCTGCTGGCGGCCGTCGAGAACCGTGTCGTACTCCTCGTGGCGGCCACCACGGAGAACCCGTCGTTCTCGGTGGTGGCGCCGCTGTTGTCGCGGTCGCTGATCCTGCAACTCAAGCCGCTCTCGGCCGACGACATCCGCACGCTCATCCAGCGCGCCGTCGACGACCCGCGGGGCCTAGGTGGGAGGGTCGAGATCGAACCCGATGCCGTCGACCTGCTGGTGCGACTGTCCGCCGGCGACGCGCGCCGGGCACTGACCGCGCTGGAGGTCGCGGCCGAAACGGTGACCGACGCCGGCGGCCCCGTGACCGTCGCCAGCATCGAGGAGTCGCTCGACAAGGCGGCAGTGCGTTACGACCGCGACGGTGACCAGCATTACGACGTCATCAGCGCCTTCATCAAGTCGGTCCGCGGCTCAGATGTCGACGCGGCGCTGCACTATCTGGCCCGCATGCTGGTCGCGGGGGAGGACCCGCGGTTCGTCGCACGGCGACTGATGATCCTGGCCAGCGAGGACATCGGCATGGCCGATCCCACCGCGCTGCAGACCGCGGTCGCCGCCGCGCAGACCGTCCAGCTGATCGGCATGCCCGAGGCGCAAATCACGTTGGCGCACGCCACGATTCACCTGGCGACGGCGCCGAAGTCCAATGCGGTCGTCGCCGCAATCGGAGCTGCGATGAGCGACATCAAGGCCGGCAAGACCGGGCTGGTGCCAGCCCATCTGCGCGACGGTCACTACTCCGGCGCGGCCGCGCTGGGCAACGCGATCGGCTACAGATATTCACATGACGACCCGGACGGCGTTGTGGCCCAGCAGTATCCGCCCGACGAGCTGGTCGGCACCGACTACTACCACCCCACCGAGCACGGCAACGAGCGCGAGATCGCCAAGCGGCTAAACCGGCTGCGCGCCATCATCCGCAAGAGGCGCTAGTCACCACCGACGGGTCAGCCGTGACGCTCCGAAACGGCGGCGTCCGAACGTGGATCGACCGAATGCCGCAGTAACGAGCGCCACACCGAGCACCGCGACGATCACCTGGACAAGCAGCTCGCCCCAGTCGACGCCGGGCGTGTCGATCGGGATGCCCATTGCCCGCGCCAGCGCGGTGCCGACGAACGCCGACCCGATCCCGACGAGGATGGTCAGCCAAATCGGTATCGGCTGCTTGCCGGGCAGCACGAATCGTGCCAGAGCGCCGATTACCAGACCGATAAGGATTGCGCCGAGGACGCTGTGGATTGTCATTCTTCCTCCCAACGATGAGATGCAGGCCGCATACCCGCGCCGGAAGCGAATAAACGCCGGGGAATTAGTTTCCGCGCTGGGCGCGGTCACGAATGCCGCGCAGCATCTTCTGCTCCATCACGAAGTGCGGGATGTCGAAGGTCGCAGTACCCACCGCGCCGCCGCTGCCACGAGCAAGCAGCCGGGTGCGCTTGCCGTCGGGAATCAGGTAGAACGCCCATGAGCCAAGCGCCTTCTCGCCGCGCGTCACCCTGTCGTAGTCGGCTTCAGACATCAGCACCAGATGCGACTTGGGTTCGACGGCCGCAACGACCTGCCTGCCCATCGGGCCATACCGGCGGGCCAGCCACACCGAGTCGCCCACCCGCAGTTCCTGCCAGTCCGGATTGATCGTCTGCGCGTTGTGAATCCGGGTGCCGACAGACCGCTCCAGCCAGTCGTAGCTGTACCCGCCGCGGTCCTCACCGATCTGCGCTAGCCAGGGCCACACGTCCTTCACGGGCGCGTCGATCGTCACACCGCGGGTGGTGCGCGGCGTCACCGCCGACACCAGTTCGTCGCCGGGCAGCACCGCACTCAGCTCGTCAGGCGAGGCCCCCCAGGCGTACATCCACGGGCGGATCGCGCGTCGGTACAGCTCCAGGCCGCCCATCGCCCCGGCCGCCCCGGCCAGCCATCGTCGTGCGTTCGCCATACGACGCGACGCTAGCCACCGCCGACTTTTCGGCGTGAGGGTCGAAAGTCCTCAGCTTCTGCGGCGGCGAACGCCCTTGAGCGCTGAAAGACCTGTGATCGAACGCCGAACGTGAAGCCAGGGCTGCTGATTGGCGGCGATCACAGCCCTGGTTTCTGTCTCGGCGCGCCAGAACGCGTCAGATCAACTCAGGTACCCGCAGATGCGCGATCGCCAGCTCGAATTCGCCGACGTCGAGCTGGTCAGCGCCTAGCTCCCGCAGCCGCGCCGTCCGCAACGACCTGGCCTGCTCGCGGTTCCGGTCCATCGCGTCGGCGCTGTCGAACGTCACCGACGACACCGCACGCCCGGACGACCGGTCGACCAACAGGCTTGCGCTGCAGAACCCTTCGAGCTCTTCCAACGCCGGCAGCACGGAGTCCTTGTATAACTCGACCGACCTGCCGCCCTGCCCGTTGGGGACTTTGAACCACGTCGCGCGCACACAGGCACCCTCACCCGAGCGGTGGTCTCGATGCAGCACGGCGATCTCCCATTCTTGGACGGTTGCGGTGCCCCCGAGGATGTCCGCGGCCCGGTCGCGAACGGGTGCGACCTGCTCGGCGCTGGCACGCATTGCATCTTCGGATTCCCAAGCGGTGGTGGTGATGCACCTGCCGGTTTCCCGGTCGACCATCAACGAGATGCCGATGCAGCCGTGCATGGCCTCGAGTGCGGGCATGACCTCGTCGCGAACGTGCGCAATTCCGGCGTCGATCGCCTCGGGTCGCGCCTCAATAGTGGTAGATCGTGCGAACACGGCCGACCCCCTCTGTGTTCGGGGCGGCGCCCCGGTGGCGCCACCGGTCCGCTGATCAGGTTCCTCCTCTGCACCGAGCCTGGCAATGGGGGCGAACGTAGGCTGGAAGCGTGGATACCGCCGTTCTCGACGTCGACACCGCGCGTCGCCGCATCGTCGATCTCACCGACGAGGTGCGCTCGTTTTGCGCCTCGCACGGTGACGGCTTGTGCAACGTGTTCGTGCCGCACGCCACCGCAGGCGTCGCGGTCATCGAGACCGGCGCAGGAAGCGACGACGACCTCGTCGACACCCTGGAACGGCTGTTGCCGCGCGACGACCGCTACCGCCACGCGCACGGTTCGCCGGGCCACGGCGCCGACCACGTGCTGCCCGCCCTGATCACGCCATCGGTGACGATGCCCGTCCAGAGGGGTAAGCCCCTGCTGGGAACCTGGCAGAGCGTCGTGCTGGTGGACCTGAACCGGGACAACCCCCGGCGGTCGGTGCGGCTGAGCTTCGTCGACGGTTGACGTCGGCAACAAACCAGGCCGGTAATGTAGTCGGGTCAACGGGGCCCACGTCAGAAAAGACAACGACAGTAAGTGCAGACACACGAAATCAGGAAGCGGTTCACCGACCACTTCGTGAAGGCGGGCCACACCGAGGTGCCCAGCGCGTCGGTGATACTTGACGACCCCAATTTGCTGTTCGTCAACGCCGGCATGGTGCAGTTCGTGCCGTACTTCCTGGGCCAGCGCACACCGCCACATCGCAAAGCGACCAGCATCCAGAAGTGCATCCGCACTCCCGACATCGACGAGGTGGGCGTCACCACCCGGCACAACACGTTCTTCCAGATGGCCGGCAACTTCAGCTTCGGCGACTACTTCAAGAGGGGCGCGATCGAGCTGGCCTGGACGTTGCTGACCAACCCGATCGAGGACGGCGGATACGCGCTGGACCCGGAAAAGCTCTGGGCGACAGTATATTTGGACGACGACGAGGCCGCGGGTCTGTGGCAGGAGATAGCGGGCCTGCCGCAGGAGCGCATCCAGCGCCGCGGCATGGCCGACAACTACTGGTCCATGGGCATTCCCGGGCCGTGCGGCCCGGCATCGGAGATCTACTACGACCGCGGTCCCGAATACGGCCCCGAAGGCGGCCCGGTCGCCAGTGAGGACCGCTACATCGAGATCTGGAATCTCGTGTTCATGGAGAATCTGCGCGGCGACGGAACGTCGAAAACCGACTTCGAAATCCTTGGGCCGTTGCCGCGCAAGAACATTGACACCGGGATGGGTGTCGAGCGGATGGCGTGTGTGCTGCAGGGCGTCGACAACGTCTACGAGACCGACCTGCTGCGCCCGGTGATCGACAAGGTCGCCGAGATCGCGCCGCGGGGCTACGGCAAGGGCAACCATGATGACGACGTGCGCTACCGCATCATCGCCGACCACAGCCGCACCGCCGCCATCCTGATCGGCGACGGCGTCAGCCCCGGCAACGACGGACGCGGATATGTGTTGCGCCGCTTGCTTCGCCGCATCGTGCGCGCGGCCAAGCTGCTCGGGATCGACACCCCGATCGTCGGTAAGTTGATGGCCACCGTGCGCGATGCGATGGGGCCGTCGTATCCGGAACTGATTACCGACTTCGCGCGGATCACCCGCATCGCCGAGGCGGAGGAGACCGCGTTCAACCGCACGCTGGCGTCGGGCTCGCGGCTGTTCGAGGAGGCGGCGAGCGCGACGAAGGCCGCCGGCGCGAAGGTGCTCAGCGACTCGGATGCGTTCACGCTGCACGACACCTACGGATTCCCGATCGACCTCACGCTCGAGATGGCCGCCGAGGCCGGGCTCGCGGTCGACGAGAACGGCTTCCGCAGGCTGATGGCCGAGCAGCGCGAGCGCGCGAAGGCCGA
>DASWBF010000191.1:0-2576 GCA_036390735.1 Mycobacterium sp.
GGTGCAGGTCGCGCATCCGGAGCCGTCGGCGCTGGAAAGGCACCGCATCACCGAGAACGTCACCGTCGCGCTGTAACTCTGCGCGAGCGTGCGCGTCATGCCTGGGGGCACCTCCCGCTCGCGGGGGACGACACGCCGCTAAGTGCGGCATTTTGAGGCACACTCGCGCCGGGTGATTTGACGCATTTGCGCCCGCACCTCCCCCGTCGGTGCGAACCTTAAGACAATGCTCGATCGACGGCACTTCCTGATGCTTTCCGCGGTTTCAGTGGCGGCGGCATGCTCCCGGACCGGCGACCCCGCGGGCCGTAAAGCCGTCGACGTCGCGCTGACCGCCGGTGAGACAGACCTGCGCGTCGGCGGCCTGCAGTGGCGGACGTGGGCCTACGACGGACAGGTGCCCGCCAAGGAGATCCGGCTCCGCAAGGGCCAAACGCCGCGCGCCGCGGTGACCAACAACCTGCCCGCCGACACCAGCGTACACTGGCACGGGCTTGCGATCCCGAACCCGATGGACGGGGTGCCACCGCTGACGCAGCAGCCGATCGCCGCGGGTCAGCGCTTCACCTACGAGTTCGTCGTCCCCGACAGCGGGACCTACTGGTTCCACTCGCACGTCGGCACCCAACTGGACCGCGGGCTCTACGGGCCGCTGATCATCGAGGACCCCGATGAGCGCGCCGACTACGACGACGAGCTGGCTCTCGTTCTCGACGACTGGATCGACGGCACCGGCACCAACCCGGACAAGGTGTTCGAGCAACTGCAGAAGACCGGGATGCCGAGCATGGGACCCATGGGCGGGGACGCGGGCGTGACGCCGACGACCCCGCTCGGCGACGACGGCGGCGACGTGACCTATCCGTACTACCTGATCAACGGCCGCATACCTGGCGACCCGCAAACAGTCGACTACCGAGCGGGACAACGGGTTCGGCTGCGGATTATCAACGCCGGCTCCGACACCGCGTTCCGCGTCGGCGTGCCGAACACGAAGATGACCGTCACGCACACCGACGGCTTCCCCGTCATCGCACGCGACACCGACTCGGTGGTCCTCGGCATGGGCGAGCGCGTCGACGCCACGGTCACGGTGAACTCGTCGGTCCCGGTGATCGCGGCCGCCGAGCGCAAGGACGGTTACGCGCAACTCAACCTGCGCGCGAACGGGACGCCGAGCAACGTCAATGTCGAGCAGTTCGTCACCACGCTGCGCAACTCGCAGCCGCTAGACACAGCGACGTTGTCAGCTGCTCCGGAAGTGCAACTGCCGCAACGTAAGCCGGACCAGACCTTCGATCTGCGGCTGGCCGGGCCGGTGCCGCCGTACACGTGGACGATCAACGGCCAGGTGTACGACCCGACCAAGGACGGCCTCCCGGTCAAACCCGGGCAGCGCGTGCAGGTGCGCTACATCAACGAGTCGAAGATGTTCCACCCCATGCACTTGCACGGGCACACGTTCCAGGTGATGAGCAACGGCCGGCCGATGGCGCGCAAGGACACCGTGCTGGTCCCGCCGCTGGCCACGGTGGACACCGTGTTCGACGCGAACAACCCCGGCAAGTGGATCGACCACTGCCACAACACCTATCACCTCGAGTCGGGCATGGCGGTCTACTTCACGTACACGTAGGCGTCCACCCACCGCGAGGGGCCCACTTCAGCAAGGCGCGCGACATCACCACGCGCTGGATCGGGGTTGCCAGCCATGTCAGGACTCCTTGCTAATCGCCGGCAACGTTACCGTCGGGCCCGAGCAGCCGGTCCCGTAGGGCAGTGTCCTTCTGCAGAACCGACGCCTCGAGCTGACGCTGAAAATCCTCGATCCGCTTGCGCAACTGCGGATCCGACGCCCCCAGGATCCGTACCGCCAGCAGCCCGGCGTTACGGGCGCCGCCGATCGACACCGTCGCCACCGGCACCCCGGCCGGCATCTGCACGATCGACAGCAGCGAGTCCAGGCCGTCCAGCTTCGCCAGCGGCACGGGCACGCCGATCACCGGCAGCGGAGTTGCCGACGCGACCATGCCCGGCAAATGAGCAGCACCTCCGGCCCCGGCGATGATCACCTCGATACCGCGGCCCGCCGCATCCCGCGCGTAGTCGAGCATCCGAGCGGGGGTGCGATGCGCGGAGACGACGCCGACCTCGAACGGGATATCGAACTCGGCCAGCGCGTGGGCGGCAGCTTCCATGACGGGCCAGTCGCTGTCGCTGCCCATGATCAAGCCGACCCGGGGGCTAGAGGCCATGCGCGTCCCATCCGTCGGTCCACTCCGCGTGCGACAACCAGTGTGCCGCGCGTTCCGCCCGTTCCCACAGGGCCGCCACGTCTTCTTCGGAGTCCGGTGAAAGATGCCGGCCCAGCATGTTGACGTGGCCGACCTTCCGCCCGGGCCGCTCCGCCTTGCCGTACAGGTGCACCCGCGCGTCGGGCATGCGGGCGTAGAGGTGGTGCAACCGCTCGTCCATCGTCATCGTTGGCGGCTGCGGTGCCCCCAGCACGTTGGCCATCACGGTCAGCGGCACCACCGGCGCGGTGGCCCCAAGCGGATAGTCCAGGACGGCACGCA
>DASWBF010000192.1:0-3757 GCA_036390735.1 Mycobacterium sp.
CGAAGCAGACCATCCGACGGGGATCTTCAAGTCGGTCGCCCACCTCATTAGAAGGATCAACGACTCCATCGCTAACTGGAACAGCGACTGCAAGCCGTTCACGTGGACTGCCGACGCGGCAAGCATCCTGGCGAAGGTGAAATTCGTGGAGTCACAGGTCCGCGCGATTACGGGACACTAGATTGCCCACTTGGGTATTGCTCGTCCTCCGGGCTCGTGGATGAACCGGACAGGCCAAGACGTTGTGACACATCACAGTCTTGGGTGAGATCAAGGCATCCGAGCGAGGCCGATCGCTAGTTCACGAGCGGCCTTTCGGCGCCTCACCGGCGTCTGACACGTGTCGGGCGAAGGGGAACAGCCGTTCGGGGTCGTACCGGTCCCGGACCACGTCGAGCTGCTCGTTCTGCTCGGTCGTCCACGAGTCGACGATTGCGGCGCTGTCGTTTCCGCGCCCGACGAAATTCACCAGGTTCACCGGTGCCCTCCACGGCGCGACAGCGCCGAGCACGTCGCGGATCGTGGCGAGCCGCTGGTCGTCCGAAAGCGTCTGGACTGGGGCCGCGTAGACGTTGAGGAGGTGCGGGGTGGCCCTGCCGCCGACGGCGTCGCCGCGGGACGGGCTGAGGTGGGTGGCCTTTCCGAGGGTCCGGATCTCGACCGACGACAGCGGTAGGTCCGCGGCGAGGTCGGCCGCGGCTAGGACAGCGTCGACGGTCCGGGCGTCCAGGGCGGCCAGCGGCGCGGCGCCGTTGGCCACCGGCATGGGTGTGGACGGGTCGCCGTGGATGCTGCCGAGCTCCCCGTAGGGGAGGACGGCGACGGTGTCGAGCAGCGGGCGGGCGACGGCGCGCAGGTCGCCGAGCTGCGCGCTGGCGGCGCTGGCGGAGTCGAGGCTCGCGAACCGCACGTGGACCACGTGCTTGCCCCGGATCTGATCGGGCAGGGCGTCCGACGACGGTAGGCGAAGCAGGGCTACCGACGTGGTGGACGACTCGGGAAGGCGGGCTGCCCACTCGGCGTAGGCGTGCAGCACGGCCGCGACGTCGTCTGCCGCGAAGTAGAGGCCGCCACCGACGACCTCGGCCAGGGCGAGCAGGTCGACGGTCACGGAGGTGACGACTCCGAAGCCGCCCTTGCCCCCGCGCAATGCCCAGAACAGGTCGAGGTGGGAGTCGGCTGTGACCGTGACCGGCCCGTCGGCGGGCGTGACCACGTCGACCGAGCGCAGGTAGTCGCTGCTGAAGCCGAGTCCGCTGGCCAGTGGGCCCAGCCCGCCGCCCAGCAGGTAGCCTGCGACGCCCACGCCCGGTGCCGAACCGCACACGGGGGCGAGACCGTGCGGCGTCGCGGCCGCGAGCACCGGTTCCCAGGTGCACCCGGCACCGATCCGCGCGGTACGGGCGGCGACGTCGATATCGACGGTGTCCAGGCGCCGGACCGCGAGCGCCAGACCGTCGCGGACGTCGTGCAGACGGCCATGGCCGGCACCGAGCACGGTCACCGTCCTACCGTCCTCGGCCGCCACGGCGACGGTCGCCGCCACGTCGGAGGCGGTCTGAGCATCGACCACCACGGCGGGCGCCACGACGACCGCGGTGTCGAATCCGGCCACGGCCTCGTCATACCCGGCCTCACCGGGCTCGAGGACGCGGGTGGCCCCCGCGGATCGCAGGTCGTCGACGATGGACACGGCATCTCCCGGGTGAGGCGGTGGAATGGTTATGGATCGGTCAGAGTGCGCCCGCCAGCAGCAGACGAGCCCGTCGGTCATCCTGCACGTCGCAGCGCGACGTCCGGAGGTCAGTCAGGGCCGACGGTCCACTAACAGCACCGTCGGACCCTGGCGCTGTCGGGCTGCGGCCACGACCTCGACGACGTCGTCGACCGTTGTGGGCCTTGCGGTGACTGCACCGAACCCGCGCATGATGCCCTCCCAGTCGAGCGCGGGGTCGTTGAAGTCGAGACCGACGAACCTGGTGGTGTCGAAGGTTCCGCCGGTGAAGCTCACCCACAGGTCCTTGAGGAGCCGGTACTCGTGGTTGACGAAGCACACGACGATGACCGGGAGCTTCAGGGCCGCAGCGGTCCAGATCGCATGGACGGAGAACAGGCTGCCGCCGTCGCCGACGAAACACACCGCCGGTTGGCCGGTGCCCAGCGTGAGGCCGACAGCGAGCGGCATCGCCCACCCGAGCGCTCCGCCGCGGGGACTGAAGTGCACGTTGCGGAATCCCATCGAGGTCGCCATCTGTTGCACGAGCTGGTCCTCGGACGACCCCTCGGTGACGACATGGCTCGACGCCGGGTCGAGCTGCTCGAGGACAGCGAAGATGAGCCCGTTGGATGGATCGTCGTCGGACCTCGTGAACTTGGTGCGCAGGACTGCGAGATCGGGACTGGTGTCGACGATCGGCGCGGCGACGTCGACTCCCAGCGCGGTCCCGATGCCGGTCAGGCTCGTCGAGATGTCGCCCACGACCGCGATGTCGACAGGCCAGTCGAAGCCGAGCTGGTCGGTCGCCGGAGCGATCTGGATCAGGCGCACCTCGGGCGGGACCGCCTGCTCACCGGTGTAGGTGAAGGTGTCGATCTTCTCGCCGAGCAGCAGCACCGTGTCGTAGCCAGACAGGATGTCGCGCACCTCCCTCGTGGTCGGCGGGAGCGCGCCCCTGAAGGTCGGGTGCAGCATGTCGCAGACGCCCTGCACGTGGAAGGGCGCGGCATAGACGTCGGCCTCGAGCGCCGCCGCGACGTTGGTGAGTGCCCGGACCGAGTCGTCCCAACCGACGGCGTAGTCGACGACGATCGCCAACCGCCGCGAGGAGCGCAATGCGGTCGCTACATCGGCGATCGAGGCGCTGACGATGTCGTCGTGCACGACCGTGCGCTTGAACGCGATGCGCTCCGTCGAGCCGGCCATGAAGTCCATGGGGACGGACAAGAACACGGGCCGCGTCGGTTGCACGCCCGCCTGTGTCCAGCACCGCTGCAGGGCCACCGTCAGCTCATCGATACTGCGGGCTTCGTACTGGTACTTCGTCGCGGTCTCTGCCAGCTGGGTGTTGGGGCCGCCGAGGACCGGGTTGTGGATCAGGAACCGGCTGTCTTCGGTGCCGTTGACGACGAGGAGGGGGATCCCGCTGAGATAGGCGTTGCGGAGGTTGAACATGCCGCTGGCAAGGCCCGGGAAGGTGTGCAGGCTCACCATCGCCGTCTTGCCGGTGGCCAGCGAGTACCCCGCCGCGATCCCGACCGCGCTCGGTTCGTTCAACGCGAGGACATAGCTCGCCTGCGATCCCGCCAGGGCAGCGAGGAACGTCGTCTCCGTCGTGCCGGGATTGCCGAACACGTACTCGATCTCGACGGTCGAGATGAAGTCCTGAACCAGCTCGGCACCAGTCCTGGTCCTGCTCATGAGGGTCTTCCTTCCATGATCGTCTCGAGGACGTGGTGGGAGTCCTCCGCGCACGCCCGGGAACGGGTCGTGAAGCACCCCGGCACGTCGGAGCCCGCAGCCGCCTGTGCAACCTGTGGTCCACTGGCCCGGGTGATCATCGGGTCACACGTCTGCCTGTCGGTCGCTCATCGTCAGCGAGCCACGTCGCCAGCCGTAGGCGGCGTAGCTGGGCCACCGGCCGTCCACAGCGCGCGCAGGTCGCGGAGCACCCACATGAGCCGGGCGTCGGGGATCACGTACCCACCGACACCGGTGCTGTGGAGGAGGTCGAAGACTCGGCCTGAGACCTGTGCGAGT
>DASWBF010000193.1:0-8160 GCA_036390735.1 Mycobacterium sp.
CCACAGGTATTGACAATTGCTCTCAGCTTGTTGTAGACGTGGCGCAAGTGCGACTGGATCGTTCGTGGCGAGACGAACAGCCGGGTGGCAATGTCCTTGTTGGGCAGTCCTTCGCCGACGAGGCGGACGACGTCGAGCTCCGTCGGCGTGAGCGATCCCCACACAGGTATCCGGCCATGGGCGCGGCGATGGCGAGGCCTTCGTACGCATCCGCCGCGGCCTGCTCGTTGTTGCCCTCCGCAACGTGGACACGGGTCCGCGCTGCCAACGCCATACACAGGTACATGCCGCTGGTCGCCGCAGCAGCCTCGTCCGCCCAGCGTCGTGCACGAGCTGTATCTCCACATGCCAAGGCGGCGTGAGCCGCCCACACAAAGGGGGTCTTTTCCACCGCGGCGTTCGTGTCACTCCGCAACGCGGTCTCACTCGCCTCCAAAGCCGCAGCGGCATTGCCGGCAGCCAACTCGGCCACGACAACATCGCAGTAGGCGTTCCCCAAGAGAAAGCCCAATTGGGCACAGGCTTCCAGCGCTGCCCCAGCTGTCGTCCGAGCGCCGTCGACGTCACCGTGGTATGCCAGCGCAAATCCCCCGGTAATCAAACCGGACACGGTATTCATGACATCGTGTGCACCGATCGCCTCGGCGATGAGCTCCGCGTGTTGACTCACCGACATGGCCATCTCGCCGCGGCTCAGGTGTGCCCACGCGATGGTCATGCGGCACTGTCGGGAGTTGAAGTGGTCGCCGATGGCCTCCGCCAAGTCGCGCCCTTCCTCGGCGAGCGCCGCAGCCGCGGTGACGTCGCCCCCGAGCAGGGCACCGCTCGATTGCCGGCCCAGTATCTGGCTCAGTCGCCATGAATCGCCCAGGGCCCGCGCGAGTTCGACTGCCTCAGTGAAGTAGGGCCGGGCCAGATCGGGGTCGTGCATGGTGATGAACGCACACGCGGTGAGCACCCGAGTCAGCAGCGTGGGCTCGTCGGCGTCGCGCGCGATCGCCAGAGCCTGTTGGACCGGCTCCCACATTCCGGTGATATCCACCCACGAGCTCAATACAGCCCTATCGGCAATCGCCCGGGCCCATATCGCTGGCTCACTGACTTGACTCTCGGCCCCGGCGGCATCCAGCCACGCCAGCCCTTCCGAGATCCGGCCGCGCGCGAGCCAGATGGGCAGTAGCGACGAGGCGAGCTCACCAGCCTTCGTGATGTCGTCGTTTTCGCGACTCCAGGTGAAGGCCGCACGCAGGTTGTCGATCTCGTTTTCCGCTTGTGCGAGCAACTGCTCGTAGTCATTGCGGGCCGGAGCATCCAACCGCTCCGCCAGTGCCGTGTAATGGTCGCGGTGGCGTGTGCGAACCTGGTCGGCTTCACCGGACTCGCCGAGCTTCTCCAACGCGTACTGGCGCACGGTTTCCAGCAGGCGGTATCGGGTCCGACCGTCGGCGTTTTCGGCGACGACCAGAGATTTGTCGACGAGCAGACTGAGTTGGTCGAGCACCTGAAACCGCTCCACATCCGTACCACCGGCAACCGCTTGGGCGGCGTCCAGGTCGAATCCGCCCATGAACACCGCCAGCCGCCGGAACAGTGCACGTTCGTGCTCCGTCAGCAAGGCATGCGACCAGTCGACTGACGCGCGCAAACGTCTGCTGACGACGCACCGCCGTGCGCGCACCGCCGGTGAGCAGGCGGAACCGGTCATGCAGGCTGCCGACGATCTCGTCAAGTGTGAGCGCCCGTACCCGCGCCGCGGCGAGTTCGATGGCCAGCGGCATGCCGTCGAGCCGACGACAGATCTCGGTCACTGTCACGGCGTTGGCGGCGGTCACCGAGAAGTCGGGCCGCGCACGTCGAGCCCGGTCGCTGAACAACTCGATGGCCTCGTCAGCCAAGGCGAGCGACGGGACCTGCCAACTCACCTCGCCTGCCACCAAGAGGGGTTCGCGGCTCGTCGCGAGGATCGTCACGCCGGAGGAGGCGGCCAGCAGGTCGGTGACCAGTTCGGCACTGGCCTCGAGGAGATGCTCGCAGTTGTCCAACACGAGGAGCATCCGACGGTTGCGGACGAAATGCTGCAGCGTATCGATGGTCGAGCGACCCGGTTGGTCGGGCAGGCCCAGCACACGAGCGACCGCGACCGGCACCACGGCGGGATGGGTGATCGGGGCCAGGTCGGCATACCAGACACCGTCGGGATAACCAGGCGTCAGTTCACCCGCGACCTCAATTGCCAGACGTGTCTTGCCGGCCCCGCCGGCACCCGTCAGAGTCACGAGGCGGTTATCGCCCAGGAGTGCGCGGATCTCGGTGATCTGCGCTGTTCGTCCCACGAAGCTGGTCAGCTGCATCGGAAGGTGATGGACGACAACGGCTTCCGACGTACGCAGTGGCGGGAAGTCGTTGCCGATATCGGGATGGCACAACTGCGCGACGCGGACCGGGCGCGGCAGGTCACGTAGCCGGTGCCTGCCAAGGTCGGTGAGCCACACGTCGTCGGGCAGCCGGTCTTCGACCAATTCCTCCGTTGCGCCAGAAAGCACGGTTTGACCGCCGTGGCCCAGATCGCGCAGACGCGCGGTCTTGTTGATCGTCGGCCCGGCATAGTTGCCGTCGTCGCGCAGCTGAACTTCGCCGGTGTGCACACCGATCCGCAACTTGATCGGCGCCAGCCCGGCTCGCTGCAGATCCAGCGCACACGCCACCGCGTCGCTGGCACGCGTAAACGCCGCGACGAAGCTGTCCCCCTCGCCCTGCTCGACCGGGCGGACACCACCGTGTTTGGCGATCAGCTCGCCGACCGTTCGATTCAGCAGCGCGACCGCGGCCGTCATCGCCTCCGGCTGGCTTTCCCACAGCGTGGTCGAGCCCTCGACGTCGGCGAGCAGCAACGTCACCGTTCCGGTCGGAAGCAGCTCGCCCATGTCAACGTCGCTCCAGTCAGTCGCGCTCATGCTAGCCAGCATGCGGCGGCGACGAACGGCAAAACATCAGCCCAAAGGCGCATTTTCACCGACTCGATCAGCGTCCACCAGCCCCGCGTGCGTGCGCGGAATACCAGCGTTATCGGCGCGTCGTTGACACGACACGCACGGTCGCGTTGCATCGGCGGTGTGGGCGAGGAAGTCAAGGCCACCACGTTCACCGGCGCCCAACGCCGGGACTACCGGCGCAAGGTGCAGCTGTCGCTGGACGTGTTCGAGACCATGCTCGCGCAGTCCAGCTTCGACTTCGAACGCCCGCTCACCGGCATGGAGATCGAGTGCAACCTCGTCGACGAGCACTACCACCCGGCGATGGCCAACCGCGAGGTGCTCGCCGCGATCGCCGACCCCGCGTTTCAAACCGAACTCGGCGCTTACAACATCGAATTCAACGTTCCGCCCCGGCCACTGCCCGGTGAGTCGGGGCTCGAACTCGAAGCCGACGTGCGCGCGAGCCTGAACGCCGCGGAGGCCAAGGCCACCCAGCACGGCGCGCACATCGTGATGATCGGGATCCTGCCGACGCTGATGCCCGAGCACCTGGCCGGCGAGTGGATGAGCGAGTCGGTGCGCTACCGCGCGCTGCAGGAATCCGTTTTCATGGCCCGCGGTGAAGACATCGCCATCGACATTTCCGGTCCCGAGCGGTTGAGTCTTCAAATGGCTTCCATCGCACCGGAATCCGCGTGCACTAGCATGCAGCTGCATCTGCAGGTGTCGCCCGCCGAGTTCGCCGACAACTGGAACGCGGCCCAGGTGCTCGCCGGACCGCAGCTGGCGCTGGGCGCCAACTCGCCGTACTTTCTCGGCCATCAACTGTGGGCGGAAACTCGAATCGAGTTGTTCTTGCAAGCCATTGATACCCGGCCCGACGAACTCAAGGCGCAGGGGGTGCGCCCGCGAGTGTGGTTCGGGGAGCGCTGGATTACGTCGATCTTCGACTTGTTCGAGGAGAACGTGCGCTACTTCCCGTCGCTGCTGCCCGAGCTCTCCGACGAGGACCCGGTCGCCGAACTGGCGGCCGGACGGGCCCCACAGCTGCACGAGCTGCGGCTGCACAACGGCACGATCTACCGGTGGAACCGGCCGGTGTACGCCGTCGTACACGGCCGTCCCCACCTTCGAGTGGAGAACCGCGTGTTGCCCGCGGGGCCAACCGTCATCGACATGATGGCCAACGCGGCGTTCTACTACGGCGCTCTGCGCGCGCTTTCCGAGGACGACCGGCCGCTATGGACACAGATGAGTTTCGCTGTGGCACAAGAGAATTTCGTCAACGCGGCCCGTTACGGCATGGCGGCGCGGCTGTACTGGCCGGGAATGGGCACGGTCACCGCCGACGAGTTGGTGCTGCGGCAGCTGCTGCCGCTGGCCGACGAGGGGCTGCGCCGCTGGCAAGTGGCCGCCGCGGTTCGCGACCGCTTCCTCGGCGTCATCGAGGGTCGTGCCAAGGCCGGCGTCAACGGTGCGGCCTGGCAAGTTCAGACGGTCACCGCGCTGCAGGAGGGCGACGGCCTGACACGGCCGCAGGCGCTGGCCGAGATGCTGCGGCGCTACTGCGAGCACATGCACAGCAACGAGCCGGTGCACACCTGGGAGCTGCCTCGCTAGGGTCGACCGCTCGCCGAGACTGCGTCTTGGCAGCCAAAGTTCGAGTACGGGCCTGCGTGATTGCAGTCTCGGCGAGAGGACAGGAGTAGGTTCGGTCCCATGTCAGAGGTAATGAATTGGGACGACGCTTACCAGGAACAGGGATTCTTCGAAGGCCCCCCACCATGGAATATCGGTGAGCCGCAACCCGAAATCGCCGAGTTGATCCGCGCCGGCAAGTTTCGCAGCGACGTGCTCGATGCCGGCTGCGGGGTCGCCGAAGCGTCGCTCGCTCTGGCGGCACAAGGGCACACGGTCGTGGGGATCGACTTGACGCCCACCGCGGTTGCCGCGGCCAGCGAGGCGGCGCAGGAGCGGGGGTTGTCCAACGCGACCTTCGTCCAAGTCGACATCACGTCGTTCACCGGCTACGACGGCCGGTTCAACACGATTCTGGACAGCACGCTCTTCCACTCGCTGCCGATCGAGGCGCGCGACGACTACCTGCGTTCTGTGCATCGCGCGGCGGCACCGGGCGCGTCGTACTACATCCTGGTGTTCGCGACGGGTGCATTCCCTGCCGACGCTGACTTCGGGCCCCACGTCGTCACCGAAGATGAACAGCGGCAGGCGGTTTCAAAGTACTGGGACATCGACGAAATCCGGCCGGCATATATCCACGCCAACATGCCTTCGATGCCGGGCATGCCCGAGCCGCCAATGACGTTCGACGTCGACGAGAAAGGTCGTCAGAAGATGCCGGCCTTCCTGCTCACCGCGCACAAAGCGAGCTGAGCGCCCGCGCGAACGTCGTCAAATCGTCCTCGCTGACGTCCACATGCGGCGAGAGCCGCAACACCGGGGTGCTCAGTTCGAACGGCGCCCGGTCGGGTCCGGCGACCGTTGTGACAATCGCGTGCCGCGAGATCAGCTCGGCCCGAATCTGCGCGACGTCGGCGCCGTCAGTCGGTGCCAGCGTGGTGATCGCGGTCGGCTCGTCGAGCGGCTCGACGACGCGCCACCCCGCCAGGTCGCTCAGCACCGTACGGGTCAGCCGGCCGGCCTCCGCCAGACCTGCGCGCACCTTCGTGGGGCCGTCGTCCATATGTTCTAAGATCGCCGACGAAAACCCCACGCGCGCTGCGATATTCGCTTCGCCGACTTCCAGTTGGCGCAGCGGCGGGATGTCGGCCCAGTGCTGCGATACCCGGGGGCGCAGGCTGGCGGCACGGTCGGCGCGCACGCCGAGCACCCCGACGCCGCGCGGACCGGCCAGCCACTTCCGTGAGGTGCCGTAGACAGCGTCGGCATCCACCGCACAGTCGACGTGGCCGAGGCCCTGCGCCGCGTCCACCACCAGCGGCACGCCGTACTCGCGGCAGGTTTCGGCGATCTCGCGCAGCGGCTGCACGATCCCGCGGTGGCTGGGCACCACCGTCAGGTGCACAAGCGACGGAATCTCGCGGGCCCACTGCGCGGCGAGGTCCTCGACCACCACGCGCCCCAGCGAGTCGACCGGCAACAAGGCCACGTCGTACCCATTGACTTCCATCACGCCAAGGTTCGGACCGAATTCTCCTGGCACACAGGCGATTACCCGGCGCTCGTCCGGCCACGCACGGAGCAGCAGATCGAGGGCATTGGTCGCGCCCGTGGTGAACACGACGTCGTCGGCACTCATTCCGGTGAGTGCTGCGACGCCAATGCGGCCAACAGCCAGAACCGCGTCCGCCTCCTGCGCAGCCACGTAACCGCCGACCTCGGCTTCCCGACGGGCGCACGCTGCGGCCGCGTCGATCGCCGCGAAACTCTGGCGAGAGCAGGCAGCGCTGTCGAGATGCACGCCCTTGACAGCCGGCCGCGCGTCCCGCCAGCGTGTTCCCGAAATCATTTCGCCGCGAGCGACAGCCCGAAGTCACCGTCCGGATCGGTCCACCATTGAGTCAGCGTCAACCCGGCCGCGGCCAGCTCGGCGGTCACCGTCTCCCGGCGGAATTTGCAGGAGACCTCCGTCAGCATCTCCTCGGCCGCATCGAAGTCAACGTCGAGGTCGAGCGCCCCGACACGCACCCGCTGGGCACCGATGGACCGCAGCCACATCTCGATTCGCTCCTCCTCGACGTTCCAGCGCGAGACATGCTCGAACGCGTCGAGATCGAAATCGGCGTCGAGTTCCCGGTTCACCACCGCGAGCACGTTGCGGTTGAACGCCGCTGTGATGCCAGCGCTGTCGTCGTACGCGCGGACCAGCCGGTCGACGTCTTTCACCAGGTCGGTACCCAGCAGCAGGCTGTCGCCCGGTGCCATCACCGCGGCGAGGGTCGCGAGGAACTCCGCACGCGGGCCGGGCGTCAGGTTGCCGATGGTGGATCCGAGGAAGGCAAGTAAACGCGTTCCACCGCCGGGAATTTCGGTGAGGTGCTCCTCGAAGTCGCCGCACACCGCGTCCACCTCGATGCCGGGATACTCCGCGACGATCGCCCCGCCCGCGGTCTGCAACACGCCGGCGTCGACGTCGAACGGGATGAACCGGCGCAGCGTGCCGCAGCGGTGCAGCGCGTCGAGCAGCATCCTGGTCTTCTCTGACGTGCCACTGCCGAGTTCGACGAGGGTGTCGGCGCCCGTCACGTCGGCGATTGACGCCGCCTCGGCCCTCAGGATGGCAGCCTCGGCGCGGGTGGGGTAGTACTCCGGCAGCCGGGTGATCTGATCGAACAGGTCGCTGCCGACATCGTCGTAAAACCACTTGGGCGGCAACGACTTCGGCGTCTGTCGCAGCCCGTGGTACACGTCGCGGCGTAACGCCCGGTTGGCGGAGTCAGCCGCCAGGTGGTTGGCCAGCATGACGCTCATCGCACACCTTTCAACGGGGTCAACGTGACGTCGCCACGGGACACTTCGACCAGATGGCGGTCCGGCACATCCTGCCACGCGGGGTCGTCGTCGAACGGCTCGCTGGCCAGCACGATCCCGTCGTCACCATGAAGCACCGACAACGTATCGCCCCACGTGGTGGCCAGCAGCCTTGACCCGTCGGCGGCCAAAATGTTCAGTCGCGCATTGGGATCGGCAGTACCCACTTCGGTGATGGTGTCGGCCAGCACGTCGAGGCCGCGCTCGAAGATCAGCGCCGCAAGTAATGCGCTGTCCACCACCGATTCGGCTTTCGGTGACGGCGGGAGCACCGCGCGGTCGACTAAACCATTGTGCGACAACAGCCATCGGCCGTCGCTGAACGGCGCCGACGCCGACGCCTCCACCGGCATGCCGACGCTGGCCGAGCGCACCGCGGCCACCACACAACCGCTGCGCAGCACCGGCGCCACCGACGCGAACGACGCGTCGCTCCACAGCGGCCCCGCGCTGCGCCAGCGCCGCGGAACACCTTCCGTGTCAAAGAATCCCACGCCCCAGCCGTCGGCGTTCAATAGTCCGTGCTTCTGGCGACGCGGTGAATACGACTGCACGCCAAGCCCATACGGCGGGTCGAGCACCAGCGACGCCAGCGAGTGCGGCTCGCCGAGCCAGCCGAGGTGCCGGCACATCAGAGGGCGTCCCAGGCCAGCCGCACGCCCGAGAAGATCTG
>DASWBF010000194.1:0-3167 GCA_036390735.1 Mycobacterium sp.
ACGGTCGTTGCCGTCCTGCTCGCCCTGGCCGTCACGGGGTGGATCAGCGCACGGCTGGGCGGCGCCAACGCCGGCCGGGCGGTCCTGCGGGTTACCGTCGGCGGCGCGCTGGCCATGGCGACCACGTTCGTCATCGGCCACTTCGTTGGCGGCGCGATCGGATAGCACAGGATCGAAGGCCGTCGGCCTCCAGCTGACGGCACTCGACGTGATACGCGCAGCACAGCGCGCCGACGTCGATGTCGTGCGGGGTACGAAGATCCGCGACGACACTCGGAGAACCGGGGATCGCCCTGTTCGAGCAGCTCGAAGCCGCCAAAGCTCACGACCCGGTCCAGTGCGAGGCGGTCATAGATCTGGTCACCGGTCTGGTGCCCCGCTCGGTGGTGGCCGCCGAAGACCACGGCCTGGGTGTCCGCTACCGCCTACTGGAGACGATCCGCCAGTACGGCGAGGAACGGCTCGTCGACTGCGGCGAGACCCAGACGCTGTTGATCCGCCATGCCCACTTCTATGCCGTCCTATCGGTGCGGGCGGCGTTCCCGTAGGGCGCAGCCGCTTGCGCCCTAGTCATGTCCGTGTCCAGGCTTTCGCCACTTTGGTTGTGGCTGCTGGGGAATCGGGTACCACGGCGGCTTTACGGCTGGCGGGTCATAGGGGGGCGGCTGCAGAATTGGTGGGAGCCACGGCACCGGCAACTGGATGATCGGCGCCGGGAATAACGCCGGCGGAGCGCCAACCGGCGCCGGAGCAGCCGGCGGGTCAACCGGCACTACAGCCGGAGCCTGCGGAGCCTGTTGCACCACCGGCACGGGCGCCTGGATCGTCGTCGCTGCCGGCGGTGGCACCACCGGCGCGGGCTGCACAGCGGGCGCATTCTGCACAGGGGGTGCATCCTGCGCGGCCGGCGGTGCCGGCGGAACGATGCTCGGAACGACGGCCTGATCGCCGGGGCTGGGGCGCTGATCGACGGTCGGCTGGATGCTGACCGCCAACGAGATCACCAGGGCCACAACGCCCACCGCGAAGATCGCGGTCAGTAAGCTGCCCGCCAGCAAGAACGGCTTGCGGCCTTCTTGGTCGTCGTCGGAGTCCGGCGTGATGTCGGCGGCGTCCAGGGATGCGCCGTCGTGGCCAACGGCGGCGAGTTGGGCGGCGGCGCCGGCCAAGCCCGCCGGGTTGGCCGCTCCTGCGGTTGTGCCGTCTTCCGGTTCTTGCGAATAGGCCAGGCCCACAGTGGACGCATCGAAACGGGGTGTGTTGGCCGCCGCCAGCGCCGCGCCGCGGGCCAGCGCGAGCTCCGGCTGCTCGGGTGCGCTGATAGCAAGCGACACCAGGTCCTTCAGGTGCGACTTCACCGAGGTGACATCCACACCGGAGCCCAGCACGAACATGCCCTCCGGCCGCGACTCATGTGCTTCCAGGCTGGCGGCCATCTCGGTCAGCACGGCCATCGCGTCGTCGCTGTGCAGGCTGCGGCTGAGCACCTTCACGATTGAGCCGTCGGCGGTCTCGACGACCGACAGCGTCGCGGTGTCGCGCTCGATGAACATCAGCGCCGTCGTGCGGTAGCCCACCGCGCGGCCGATGGCCTGTGCGAGGGCCCCGGCGGCGTGCAGTTCGGACACCAGCATCACGTCTTCGATGCCGCGGGCGGTCAGGGCTTCTCGCAGCACAGCGGCTTCGGCGCGCTCACTCCAACTCACCCCGGTCGACACCAGATGGTGGCCAGCGGCGACCGCGCTCTCTCTGGTACCGAGCACTGCGGCGATGACTTGATCGGATGCGCTCGAAGTAGCCGCACCGTCGATGGCGGTGATGTCGAAGACGTCGTGGTCGACGGTGACACCGTCGGCCTTGTCGCCTTCAACCAGCACCATGCGGACCGTCGTGGGTGTCATCGACACACCGAGTACGATCTCCACCGCCCCTCCAAGCTATTTGCTATACAGCTTCTCGGCCGTCAGTCCCCACGCCAGCCGTCAACTAGATGTTCCATCGCCGCTACCAACCTTCGGCGTACAGCATCGGGAATTAGCTGATCTTGATGAAGTTCTGAGGGGACCGCATCGGCGTGGGCTCCCGCTCCTGCGAAATAAACCCTACTCGCTTAGGACAGTCCTGACGTCTGATCCGGGGCGAGGGCATCACAGTCAGTCGGCGCACTGTCAGCCGGGGCTCTGGTAGCCGAGGCTGTAGCGCGCTGAGCCGCAGGCACGTCGGCAGATCGAGCAGTTGCATCGGCACGGACATCGGCGGACTGGTCGGCTCGCCGCGGTCAAGAAGATGACCGGCCCCCGGCGCAATAGTAGTGAAGGGACGGTTCTCGCGCCTTAGCCGATCGTCGCCCCGTCGGCTTTGCTGACCCGGTAATCCTGTCGGAAGTTGTTGTCCCAGAACACCTCGCCGGTGGCTTGATCTTGGTAGAACACGGCGAAGCGGAATTCCGATGCGGAGTTGTCGAGGTTCAGTTCCGGCGTCTTGAACTGCCAGACCTCCGCGCCAGGACCGACGAAGATGCCGTTGTCGGCGTTCGAGCCCGCGAAGAAGCCCTGAGTGTCATGGAACGTGTGGCCGTTGTCGGCTGAGAGGCGGACACCGACGTACTTGGCGAAGGATCGATTGTTGACCAGGATCTGACCCTCAAGCCAGGAAGTGGTGAACACGAAGCCCCCTCCCGCCTGACTGCCGCGTTTCGCGGTTGCCCTGTTCAGAACCACGTTTCCACCCACCATTGCGAGGTTGGATGCGAAGTGGTAGTCCAGTCCAGCGTTGTTGTCGAAGAAGGTGGCGCCCGCTACCGCGTAGCGGATCACGAACTGCAGAACCTGCTCGTTCACCTCCCCGCTGAAGATGTCATGGTCGCCGAAATGCGACGTGAAGTTCAGCGGCCTGTCTTTCCACGTGGCGCCGTCGGGCGTGTAGTGCACCGCAACGTCCTTGGAGAACGCGATGTTCTTCACCTTCGCGGCAACGGTGTGAACGTCCCGGTGAATCCGCCTCCCGAGAAGAACTCCCGTCGCGCTAGCTTGAGCCTCACGCCTGCATCCATGTCCTCAGGGTCTCCCACGAAGTGCATCCGCCGGATGAGAACGGGATCATCACCTACAACATGGTCACGGGTCTCGACGGCAAGATGAGGCCCAGCAGACGGGTCGACCGACGCC
>DASWBF010000195.1:0-4665 GCA_036390735.1 Mycobacterium sp.
GCGGTCGTTGCCACGGGCGGCGGCCGTACTGCCGCGCACGCTTGCCGCTGCCGGTGTTCCGGTGCGCGCGCCGGCGTCAGCAACCACGCCGGCCGACCACCCCGCGGTGCGCGCGCTGCTCACCGTGCTGGCCGCCGCCACCGGGGGGCTCGACGGCGAGCAAGCGCTTGCGTTGGTCACCGGGCCGATCGGGCGTATCGACCCGGTGTCGCTGCGCGGTCTGCGCCGCAGCCTGCGGCGTAGCGAAAACACCGGCACCCCAAGGAGATTCGAGGAGCTACTCATCGACGCGCTCACCGGCGAACTGAAAGTGCCCGCCGCATACGCGCCAGCTTTGCGCCGGGTGCGGGCGGTTCTCGACGCGGCGGCCCATGCGGCCGAGGAGGACCCCAATTTCGCGCTGTGGCAGGCGTGGAGGCGGTCTGGGCTGCAGCGCCGCTGGCTGCAGGCCAGGACCCGCGGCGGTGCCGCCGGAGCGCAAGCCGATAGAGACCTCGACGCGGTCACCATGCTGTTCGACATCGCCGACGACTACGTCGCGCACACCCCGGGGGCGACGGTCCGCGGCCTCGTCGACCACGTCAGCACACTGCAACTCCCGCCACCCGAACGCGAGCCGCTGATCGAACCGGACACCGTCGCCGTCGTCAGCGCGCACGCGGCGCTCGGCCGCGAATGGGACGTGGTGGTCATCGCGGGTCTTCAGGAAGAATTGTGGCCCAACACCGTTCCGCGCGGCGGCGTGCTCGGCACACAACACCTCGTCGACGTCCTCGACGGTGTCGCCGACACAGCGTCACGGCGTGCGCCAGTGCTGGCCGACGAGCGCCGGCTGCTCGTGTCGGCGCTCGGCCGGGCCCGCCGGAAGTTGCTGATCACCGCCGTCGACAGCGACAACGACGACGCCACCGTGCCATCGGTGTTCGTCGACGAGCTGATGCAGCTGGCCGAAGCCGGCGACGACGTGGTGCCCGTGGTCGCGCCGCGGGTCCTCGCACCCGCAGCTCTGGTCGGCCGGTTGCGGGCCGTGGTGTGTGCGCCTGCGGGCACTGTCGACGAAGGCCGACGGCGTTGCGCTGCAACTCAATTGGCCCGACTCGCAGCGGCGGGCGTGCCGGGTGCCGACCCGGCGACCTGGTACGGCAGCACACCGGTCAGCACCGATGAGCCGCTGCAGGAAAGCGACCGGCTGCCGGTCACACTTTCGCCGTCGACAGTGCAGACAATCGCCGACTGCCCGCTGCGCTGGCTGCTCGAGCGCCACGGCGGCACCAACGGGCGCGACATGCGCTCGGCGCTCGGTTCCGTCGTGCACGCGCTGATTGCCAGTGACGCCACGACGGCGGCGCAGCTCGTCGCCCAACTTGAAAAAATTTGGGACGCTTTGCCGTTCGACTCGCAATGGTATTCGCGCAATGAGTTCGCCCGGCACCGGGCGATGCTTTCGGCGTTCTGCCAGTGGCGAGCTCAGACCCGCCACGAGCTGACCGAGGTCGCCACTGAAGTCGACGTCGACGGTGTGCTGGCTAGCCCCGATCCGGACCTCCCCGACGTCCGGGTGCGCGGCCGCGTCGACCGCCTGGAACGTGACGGCGCCGGCCGGCTGGTGATCGTCGACATCAAGATCGGGAAGAGCGCGGCCAGCAAGGACGACGCCCAGCGCCATGCCCAACTTGCGCTGTACCAGCTCGCGGTGTCGGCCGGGCTCGTACCAGACGGCGCGCAGCCCGGCGGCGGTCGTCTGGTCTACCTCGGCAAGCCGGGCATCGTCGAACGCGACCAGGCCGCGTTGACGCCGGAGACCGAGCGGGAGTGGCAGCAGGCGCTGCACCGGGCGGCGGCCGCCACCGCCGGCCCCACATTTCTCGCCCGCATCAACGACAGCTGCGGCCACTGCCCGGTCCGCTCGAGCTGCCCGGCACAAGCGGCCCGATCGTGACACCGCGCCATAGCCCCGCCGAATTGGCCGACGCGCTGGGTCTGCCCGTGCCCACTGACGAGCAGGCGGCTGTGATCGCCTCGCCGCCTGGTCCGCTTGTCGTGATCGCCGGAGCCGGTGCGGGCAAGACCGAGACGATGGCCGCGCGCGTCGTGTGGTTGGTCGCCAACGGATACGCCCATCCGGGCGAGGTACTGGGGTTGACGTTCACCCGCAAGGCCGCCGCACAGTTGCTGCGCCGGGTCCGGTCCCGGCTGTCCCGCCTCGCCGGTGCGGGCCTGGGAGATGACGCCGTCGACGCCGAGCCGGCGACCGTCAGCACCTACCACGCGTTCGCCGGCGCCCTGCTCCGTGACCACGGACTGCTGTTGCCCCTTGAGCCCGACACCCGGCTGCTCAGCGAAACGGAGCTGTGGCAGTTGGCTTTTCGCGTCGTCAGCGACCATCCGGGCGACCTCGACACCGACAAGACCCCCGCCGCGGTCACGTCGATGGTGCTGCGGTTGTCGTCGTCGCTGGCCGAGCACCTCGTCGACACCGCCCAGCTTCGTGACACGCACGTCGAGCTCGAGCGCCTCGTGCACACGTTGCCCGCAGGCCCGTACCAGCGGGAGCGCGGTCCCAGCCAGTGGCTGCTGCGCATGCTCGGGGTGCAACACGAGCGCACCCAACTGGTGCCGCTCGTCGACGCGTTGCACGCCCGAATGCGTGCCGAGAAGGTGATCGACTTCGGTCAGCAGATGGCGGCGGCGGCGCGGCTGGCGGTGGCCCATCCCGAGGTCGGCGAGCAGCTGCGCCGCCGCTTCCGAGTTGTGCTGCTAGACGAGTATCAGGACACCGGTCACGCGCAGCGCATCGCGTTGTCGTCGCTGTTCGGCTGCGGGGTCGACGACGAGCTGGCGTTGACTGCGGTCGGCGACCCGATCCAGTCGATCTACGGATGGCGGGGCGCGTCGGCCACCAATCTGCCGCGGTTCGCCACCGACTTCCCGCATGCGGACGGCTCCCCGGCGCCGACCCTGGAACTGCGCACCAGCTGGCGCAACCCGCCGCGGACGCTGCATCTGGCCAACGCCGTTTCGGCCGACGCCCGCCGCCGCTCGGTCGCGGTGCGCACGTTGCGGGCCCGGCCGAACGCGCGGGCCGGCACGGTTCGCTGCGCACTACTCGATGACGTGCGGGCCGAACGTGATTGGGTGGCGGATCATCTGGCGCGCCGCCACCACGAATCCAAGAGCGCCGGAACACTGCCACCTACCGCTGCGGTGCTGGTGCGGCGCAACGCGGACGCGGCCCCGATGGCCGATGCCCTCGCGGCGCGCGGTGTGCCCGTGGAGGTGGTGGGACTGGCCGGGTTGCTCGGCGTCACCGAGGTCGCCGACGTGGTGGCGATGCTGCGCCTGGTGGCCGACCCGAGCGCGGGGTCGGCAGCGATGCGGGTTCTCACCGGGCCCCGCTGGCGGCTCGGCGGCAAAGACATCGCGGCGCTGTGGCAGCGGGCGAAAGACATCGACCAAGGTGGCGCGCCGGCATCGCTCGACGAGATTGCCGCGCAAGCCGCACCCGACGCCGACACCGCCTGTCTCGCCGACGCGATCTGCGACCCCGGCTCGCCGGCCGGCTAGTCGGAGGAGGGGTATCGGCGCTTCGTCGCGCTGGGTCGCGAACTGACCGCGCTGCGCGGCCGGCTCGACCACCCGCTTCCGGATCTCGTTGCGGAGGTCCGAAGGACGCTCGGCGTCGACATCGAAAGCCGGGCGGCACGCCCGGTCGACGCGGGCTGGTCAGGCAGCGAACACCTCGACGCATTCGCGGATGTGGTTGCGGCGTATGCGGAACGTCCGAATGGGTCGGTGACGGGATTCCTGGCCTACCTCGACGCCGCAGCGGTCGTCGAGAACGGTTTGGCACCCGCCGACGTGACGGTGTCCAAGGATCGCGTGCAGGTGATGACCGTGCACGCCGCCAAGGGACTCGAGTGGCAGATCGTCGGCGTGCCGCATCTGACCGCGCGCATATTTCCGTCCACCGCGTCGACGCGCACCTGGCTGACCGACGCCGCGGATCTGCCCCCGCTACTCCGCGGCGACCGCTCGGCGGACGGCGTGCTCGGAGTGCCGGTGCTGGACACCTCCACCGTGACGAACCGAAAGCAGTTGTCGGACACCATCAATGCCCATCGCCGTCAACTCGAGCAACGGCGCGTCGACGAGGAGCGTCGCCTGCTGTACGTGGCCATCACCCGCGCGGAGGACACGTTGCTGCTGTCCGGGCATCATTGGGGACCGTCGGCCGCCAAGCCCAGCGGCCCGTCGGTGTTCCTCACCGAACTCAAGGCCATCATCGACAGATCGGCCGCCGACGGCGATCCGTGCGGCGTGATCGAACACTGGGCCCCGGCGCCGGCCGACGGTGACCGAAACCCGTTGCGCGACGAGGTCGTCGAGGCCCAGTGGCCCGCCGATCCGCGCGGGTCGCGCCGCGCCGACGTCGAACGCGGCGCCGCGCTGGTGGCCGCGGCCGCCGACACCCCGCCCGAAACCGGCGACGACCCCGAGGGCTGGGCTGCCGACGTCGATGCGTTGCTCGCCGAGCGCGCGCGAAGTGTGGCGCCGAAACATGTTCTCCCGAGAGAACTGTCGGTGAGCAGCCTCGTCGAGGTGGGCCGCGATCCCGTTGGCGCACCGCAGAGGTTGATGCGCCGCCTCCCAGTCCGTCCAGATCCG
>DASWBF010000196.1:0-4616 GCA_036390735.1 Mycobacterium sp.
GTGCGCTACCGCGGCAGTCCGGCGAACGCTCCCCGCTCGCGGTCGCCGGAGGCCGACAGCTGGGAGTACGACAGCTGAAAGCGCGTGCGGCGCTTTGGAATTAGGCCCGCGGTGGGCGGATTTCTCGCGGCAGCGCGAACACCAGCGTCTCGTTGGCGGTGGTCACGGGCTGCACCACGTCGAAGCCCAGCTCGGCCAGCCGCTCCAACACTCCGCGCACCAACACCTCGGGTACCGAAGCACCTGACGTGACGCCGATGGTGGTGACGCCGCCGAGCCACGCCGGATCGATGTCGTCGGCGTAGTCGACCAGCTGGGCGGCGTGCGCGCCCGCACCGAGCGCAACCTCGACCAGCCGCACCGAGTTCGACGAATTACGGGACCCGACGACGATCACCAGCTCGCACTCCGGGGCCATCGCCTTGACCGCCACCTGGCGGTTCTGCGTGGCGTAGCAGATGTCGTCGCTAGGCGGATCCTGCAGCTTCGGGAAGCGTTCCCGCAGCCGCTGCACCGTCTCCATCGTCTCGTCGACCGACAGCGTGGTCTGAGACAGCCACACCACCTTGTCCTCGTCGCGGACGGTCACGTCATCGACGGCGTCCGGGCCGTCCACCAGCTGGACATGCTCAGGCGCCTCGCCGGCGGTGCCGACCACTTCCTCGTGGCCTTCGTGCCCGATCAGCAGAATGTCGTAGTCGTCGCGGGCGAAGCGCTTGGCCTCGTTGTGCACCTTGGTGACCAGCGGGCAGGTGGCGTCGATCACCTGCAGCTGGCGCTCGGTGGCCGACTCGTGCACGGTCGGCGCGACGCCATGCGCGGAGAACACCACGATCGCGCCCTCTGGTACCTCGTCGGTTTCCTTGACGAACACGGCCCCCGCTTTCGCGAGCGTGTCGACGACGTGGCGGTTGTGCACGATCTCGTGCCGCACGTACACCGGCGCTCCGTGCCTTTCCAGCGCGCGCTCGACGGTCTCGACGGCCCGGTCGACGCCGGCGCAGTAGCCGCGCGGCTCGGCGAGCAGCACCCGCTTGCCGGCGGCCCGCTGCGCCACGCCGCTGGCGGCGCCAGGAATCCCCATGTTGATCGTCGGCGGCATAGAGCCAGGGTACGGTCCGGCGCCGCCCCCGCGCCAAATTAGGACTCCGCGCCACTTGCCGGGGCTGGCTTTTGAGTTGCGGGAGTGGTAGGGCAGGCTAGTGCCCATGGCGAGTGCACCATATGGGGTCCGGTTGCTGGTCGGGGCCGCCGCGACGGTCGTGGAGGAAACGCGCAAGTTCCCGCAGACGTTGCTGATGTACCCGATGACGCTGGTGAGCCAGGCGGCCCACATCTTCATGCGGTTCCAGCAGAACGTCGCTGACCTGGTGATCAAGGGCGACGAGACCCTCGACGCGCTCTTCCCGCCGAAGGACGAGCAGCCGGAGTGGGCCACATTCGACGAGGACCTCGACGAGGTCCCGCCGGTGACGCAGTTGGCCGACGAGCGCGAGCGGAGGACGGAGGGGCGGTTCGCGTTGTACTCGGCCGATCCGCCGGAGCCTGCCGAAACGAACTCGGACAACAGCGGCGAAACCGCGGCCACCGAGCCGCCGGACATCGCGGTCGAGCTCGACTACGACGACCTCACACTGGCCCAACTGCGGGCGCGGCTGCAGTCGCTGTCCGTCGCCAACCTGGATGCGCTGCTGTCCTACGAGGAAGCCACTAAAGCCCGTGCGCCATTCCAGACCCTGCTGGCCAACAGGATCACCCGCGCGTCCGCCAAGTGAGCGCACCCGCACCGCCGAACTCCGCGGAGCACCCATGGCCGGTGCGGGCCGTCGCCACCCGGGTGGCGAAGTGGATCGACCGCCTCGGGATGGTGTGGGTCGAGGGGCAGCTCACCGAGATCAAAGTCAGGCCGGACGCCAAGACGGTGTTCATGGTGCTGCGCGACCCGGCCGCCGACATGTCGCTGACGGTCACGTGCCCGCGCGACCTGGTGCTCAATGCGCCCGTCCGGCTCGCCGAAGGCACTCAGGTGATCGTCTGCGGCAAGCCGACGTTCTACACCGGCAAGGGTTCGTTCTCGTTGCGGCTCACGGAGATTCGTGCAGTCGGGATCGGCGAGCTGCTGGCCCACATCGAGCGGCTGCGACGACTCCTGGACGCCGAGGGCCTCTTCGACGTGCGGCTGAAGCGGCCCATCCCGTTCCTGCCGGCGGCCGTCGGGTTGATCACCGGACGCGCCAGCGCCGCCGAGCGCGACGTGATGACCGTGGCCGCGGGGCGCTGGCCGGCGGTGCGTTTCGAGGTGCGCAACGCCGTGGTCCAGGGTCCGAACGCGGTGCCGCAGATCGTCGACGCGTTGCGCTCGCTCGACAGGGATCCGGACGTCGACGTAATCGTGCTCGCCCGCGGCGGCGGCAGCGTGGAGGACCTGCTGCCGTTCTCCGACGAGACGCTGTGCCGCGCGATCGCCGCGTGCACCACACCGGTGGTCAGCGCTGTCGGCCACGAGCCCGACAATCCATTGTGCGACCTCGTCGCCGACCTGCGCGCCGCCACCCCGACCGACGCGGCCAAGCGGATCGTGCCGGACATGGCCGCCGAGCGGGCCCTGCTCGACGATCTATGCCGTCGTGGCGCTCGGGCCTTGCGGCACTGGGTCATCCGGGAGGAGCGGATCGTGCAGCAGCTGCGTTCTCGGCCGGTGCTCGCCGCGCCGCTGCAGATGCTAACGGCCCGCAGCGAGGAGATCCACCGGGCGCGCACCGCCGCCCGTCGCGACATTAATCGCCTGGTGAGCGCCGAGTCTGACCGGGTTGGACACTTGTCGGCGCGGCTGGCCACATTGGGACCGGCGGCGACGCTGGCCCGCGGCTACGCGGTGGTGCAGACCGTGCCCGGGCATTCCGTGCTGCGCTCAGTTGGCGACGCACCTTCGGGCACTCGGCTGCGGATTCGGGTCGCCGACGGCGCCGTCGGGGCCGTCAGCTCCGGCGAGGACGTGTCATGACGAACCCAGAAGTTAGACCCGTTAGTCAGTTGGGATACGAAGAAGCGCGCGACGAGTTGATCGAAGTCGTCCGTGTCCTCGAACAGGGCGGACTGGACTTGGATTCGTCGCTGAAGCTGTGGGAAAGAGGTGAAGAGCTGGCGAAACAGTGTGAGGAGCACTTAGCCGGCGCACGTAAACGAGTGGAGGATGCGCTCGCGGGACGCGAGGGCGAGTCGGACTGAGAAGTTTTTTCGTTCGCAACTAATGGTCGAATTGGAACAGGTTTCAGTTATGCTCTCGGGCATGGCTGACGCCTCATTGACGACTGATCTCGGCAAGGTCATGGTCACCGGCGGCTCCGGCTTCGTCGGGTGCAATCTCGTGGCCGAGCTCTTGGAACGCGGGCATTGGGTGCGATCGTTCGACCGGGTGCCCTCTCCGATGGCCGACCACCCGCGTCTTGAGACGGTGGTCGGCGACATCTGCGACACGGAGGCCGTGGCCGCCGCCGTGAACGGCGTCGACACGATCTTCCACACCGCGGCGCTGATCGAGTTGATGGGCGGAAAGTCGGTCACCGAGGAGTACCGCAAGCGCAGCTTCGGCGTGAACGTCGAGGGAACGAAGAACCTGGTGCACGCCGCGCAGAAGGCCGGCGTCAAACGGTTCGTCTACACGGCCAGCAACAGCGTGGTGATCGGCGGCAAGGCGATCTCCGGTGGCGACGAAACCCTGCCGTACACAGACCGATTCGCCGACCTGTACACCGAAACCAAAGTGGCGGCAGAGAAGTTCGTGCTGTCGCAGAACGATGTCGATGGCTTGTTGACCTGCTCGATCCGGCCGAGCGGAATCTGGGGCCGCGGCGACCAGACCATGTTCCGCAAGGTGTTCGAGCGCGTCGTCACCGGCCAGGTCAAGGTGCTGATCGGCAGCAAGAATGCGCGCCTTGACAATTCGTATGTGCACAACCTGGTACACGGGTTCATCCTGGCTCGACAGCACCTCGTCGAGGGTGGCGCCGCACCCGGCCAGGCGTACTTCATCAACGACGACGACCCGGTGAACATGTTCGAGTTCGCTCGGCGCGTCGTCGAGGCGTGCGGTCAGGATTGGCCGCGGTTCCGGATTTCCGGCCGGCTGGTTCACGCGATCATGAGCCTCTGGCAGCGGCTGCATTTCCGGTTCAACCTGCCGACGCCACTGCTGGAACCGCTTGCGGTGGAACGGCTTTACCTCGACAACTACTTCTCGGTGGCGAAGGCCCGCCGCGACCTCGGTTATGAGCCGCTATACACCACCGAGAAGGCGGTGCAGGAATGCCTGCCGTACTACGTCGACGTGTACAAAGAGGTCGAAGCTGAAGGCAAGAAGCCGGCGAAGGTCTAGTCACGCCGGCACGGCCCGAGTGTGCGGTTTCGTGCGCGACGCGCCGAGGCGGGCGTATGAAAGCGCACAATCGGAGCGCTCAGCTGTGCTGCACCGCCTTAGCCTGAATCCGTGGATCAGTGATTTCATGCCGTCGCGGGGGCTGATTTCTGCACGATTGGGGCGGTTCGGAATGGTGTGGGCATGAATGATCCGCTGGCCTGTACCAGCTTTTCCTTGTTGCGAGGTTCCTTGGGTCGGG
>DASWBF010000197.1:0-10359 GCA_036390735.1 Mycobacterium sp.
ATGCGGAGAGCCGGCGTGTGGAAGCGGTCGTGCACGATTCCTCCGACCCGAGTCGGATCGGCGTCGTCGCGGAGAACTCCTGTCCGATCGCCGACGGTGCCGACGTCGACGACTTCGCCGACTTCGCCGACTTCGCCGACCAGACGATCCGGTCCGCGATCAAGCTCTTCGCCGAGTTGACGCCAGCCGCGCACCTCAAAGACGCCGGCTGAGTCAGAACGCTCTTTCCGGGATGCGCGTGATGTCGTCGTCGAGCTTCTCGACGATGCCGCGCAGCGCGGTCAGCTTCGGCAGCATGTTCGTTGCGAAGAACGTCGCTGTCGCGATCTTGCCTTGGTAGAATGCCTCGTCACTCGGTGAGCCGGCCAACGCGGCGCGGGCGACGCCGGCTTGCACGAGCAGTCGCCACCCGATGATCAGGTCACCGACGGCCAACAGGAATCGCACCGACGCCAACCCGACTTTGTAGATTTCCGTGGGGTTTTCGGCGGCGGCCATCAGACATCCGGTCAGTGTGGCTGTCATCGCTTGGACATCGTTCAACGCGGTCTGAAGCAGGTCGGCCTGCGGCCGCAACGCCTCGTCGCAGTTCTCGATCGTGCGAGTGAGCTGGGACGCGACATGCGCCAACGCCTCGCCGCGGTCGCGGACGATCTTGCGGAAGGTGAAGTCCAGCGCCTGAATTGCGGTGGTGCCCAGCGAGATCCCCGACGCCGAGCGGCCATTGTGTCGAATGCGCTTGGGCCGCAATGCGCGTTGGTGTCGATGTCCTGTTTCGCTGGCGCGAGAACTCTCTCTGCTAGGCGGCTACCTTTCTGCCCGCCTCTGCGCGACAGCTTCTGATCTGTGGTGAAGGGTTGTGTTGTCGCTGATCGCTGTCTCCTCGTTATGGCCTTGACCTGGGGAAACGCCGTTGTCGCTCCGGGGCGGGCAAATCGCACTATGCCTCCGACGCCGGCGGGGTACCGGTGAGCTCGCCGAATAGACGCCGACACGTAAACGGTTGCGACGCATGCCGACCCGAGGAACGCCGCAGAGGTTCAAGTTTCGTGGCGCCACCGCTCACCGAGGCGCGGGGCCACTGCGGCCCGCCGCCGGCTATGTCGCTATTGTCGTATCTTTAGCAAATGCGGATCATCGACGCCGACGGACACGTCGCCGAGGGCGCATCGCTCGCGGTCGAAGCGATGAAGCGCTGGCCGGAACACATCAGGCCACGTGCTGATGCCCGCGGCTTGGTGATCGAAGACCGCAACTACCCGGAGGACAGCGGCCCGGGCGCGGGCTGTCCGACCGAGCATGGGCTGAGCACCGCGGTCGGCATCAACTGCAGGTCCGCCGAGGGCGTTCTGGGCGACGCCGACCGCGACCACATCGACACGATGGTGCTGTACCCGAGCCTCGGGCTGTGCACCCCGACGCTCGAGGACCCCGAGTTCGCTGCGGGGTTCGCCCGGCTCTACAACCAGTGGATCGCCAGCTACTGCGCGACGTCGAACGGCCGGCTGCGTGGCATCGCCGTGACCCCGATCGAACACGGGCAGGTGGCGATCGACGTCATGCGCGAGGCGAAGGAACTCGGCCTCGTCGCAACCCACATCCCGCCGGCGCTGAAGACGCGCAACCTCGACCACGCCGACCTGGACCCGTTCTATTCCGCTGCCGTCGAGCTCGACATGCCGCTCGGCATTCACGGCGCGCCCGGCATCCATCTGCCGAAGATCGGCGTCGACCGCTTCACCAATTACATTCAGGTGCACTGCATCAGCTTCCCGTTCGACCAGATGACCGCGATGACCGCGCTTGTGTCCGGCGGCGTCTTCGACAGATATCCGGATCTGCGGGTGGCGTTCCTCGAAGCGGGTGTGGGGTGGGTCCCGTTCTTCATCGACCGCCTGCACGAGCATTTCGAAAAGCGCGGCGACTGGATCGAGCGCGGCTGGCAGCGCGATCCGCAGGAGTATCTGCAGGCCGGCAATATCTGGACGACCTGTGAGCCCGAGGAGCCGATCCTGCCGGGAGTCGTCGACGTGCTGGGCGACGATTTCATCATGTTCGCCAGCGACTATCCGCATTGGGACGGCGAATGGCCAGAGAGCACAAAGCATTTGCGCACCCGTCCCGACATCGGCGAGGACACGCGTGCCAAGATCGGCGGCTTGAACGCGCAGCGGTTCTACGGCCTCAACTGAGTGCGCGGCTTGGCCGCGGCGCGGCGCTCCACTTCGGTGGGTATCACCGGCTCGCGCGACCAGGGCCCGCGCGTGACCGCATGCATTCTGATCTCGGGCAGGTCGACGGACGGGTCGACAGTGTCGAGCCACGCCACTGCTTCCGCGACGTCGGTGGCGCGTATTGCGTGCATCTCGAACGGCACGTCTTGGAGCATGTCGGTCTCGACGGGGCCCGGCGTGACGACGTGGACGCTGATACCGTCGCGGTCGACCTCGAGCGCGAGGGCACGCGCGAAAGCGTTCATGCCCGCCTTCGACGCCGAGTACGCCGTTCGCGCCCGCATCGGTTCGTGTGCCGCTGACGACGAGATGAACACGAAGCGCGAACCGGCCTTCATCCGCGGCAGCGCAGCCGAGGTGACTACGAAACACGAGTCGAGGTTGGCCGACATCGTCGTCCGCCACTGCTCGAAAGTCTGCTTGCGCGCGTAGGTTCCGCCAAGGACGCCCGCCGCGTGGACGAGCACATCGATTTCGGCAAGCGCAGCCACCGCCGGCTCGAACCCCTCCGGCCGAGACGCGTCGGCGACGACATATCGCGCACCCATTTCCTCGGCGGCCGCCCGCAGAGGCGCCTCACGTCGAGCGGTGAGCACGACGTCGTAGCCGAGCGCGGCGAGCTTGCGGCCACAGGCCTTTCCGATGCCGCCGCTGCCCCCAGTGATCAACGCCGTTCGCACGCAGCACCTTTCAGTGGCGGCGCCGGGCCATCGCCTGCGGCGACAGCGCGACGATCCGCTGCTCGGGATCACCCGTCATGAAATAGGTTTGGGTGTCGGCGAGATGGCGCGCCGCAAGTCGGCGCGCGCGTTCCCCGTCCCCGGCTTCGATCGCGTCGGTGACCTTGTTGTGGGTTGTCAACGCGACGCGGCGCCTGCGCATCGACGGATACTCGCCGCGTGCTGCGGTCTTGTCGGCCCACTGCTGCAGGTGGCTGGTCCACAGCGTCTCGAGGCTGCCGACCACCGCGATCATCGTGTGGTTGCCGCAGCCGCGCACAACCTCGTCGTGGAACTGATTACCGATCTCGGTGAAGCGCGCGCCGTCGTCGATGTTCTCGGCCATCGCCTCGTTGATCTCCCGGAGCTTGGGGATCAGCTCGTCGCCGCGGTCGGTACGGCGCGCGGCCAAGGCCGCACACATCGGTTCGAGTTCCTGCAGCGCTGCGCCCAGATCGCCCAGCGGCACATAGTCGCTTTGCAGTAACAACCCCAGCATGTAGGCGGCGCTGGCCTTCGCCGGTGCGTGCACCACCGCGCCTCCGCGGTTGCCCCGGCGTACCGACACCAGGCCCTCGGTTTCCAATATTCGCAACGCTTCTCGCAACGACACCAGGCTGACGTTGAACTGTTCGACGAGCACGTCCTGACGCGGCAGCAGGTCGCCGTCGGCCAGTTCTCCGTCGATGATCTGCCTGCGCAGCTCGTCGGCGATGATCTCGGCGGTCCTGCGCGCCGAAAGCCGACGGCGAACTTCCAAGCCAATTCCGTGGGTCGTCATTGCTTGGCAATGCTAACAGCTGACTATCCGTCAAAACTAACTAAGATAGCCGTTCGTGGCCCGTACCCCGCTGACAGATCTGCGCGTCGTCGAGATCAGTGACCGCATCGCCGGCGACTACTGCGGCAAGTTACTTGTCGACGCCGGCGCTGACGTCGTGAAGGCCGAACCGGCCGGCGGAAGCCCGATGCGTGCCTTTACTGTCACCGGTGCCGATCCCGCGGCAGGGGCCGATTCGCCGCTCTTCAGTTACCTCAACGCCGGCAAGCAAAGCGTCACAACGCTTTCCGATGACCTGCTCACCGATGCGGACGTCGTGGTGGTGACTGCCAACCGGGCTGCGGCGTTGAGCACCGGTATCGATCCGCAGCGGCTGCTGTCCGTCGCGCCGCGGTGCGTGGTCGTCACGGTGTCCGATTTCGGATGGACGGGACCGTGGGCCGAACGCGCCGCGACGGAGTTCACGTTGCAGGCGTGGTCGGGCTGCACCGGGTTCCGCGGCGATCCGGACGGCCCGCCGATCGCGATCGGCGGCGAGCTCGGGGAGTACATGGCCGGCACGTTCGCCGCATTCGGCGCACTGGCGATTCACCGCCGTACCCGCAACGGCGGCCCCGGCGAGCATCTGGACTTGTCGGTGCTGGAAGCGATGACACTGATGCAGAGCTGCGAGTGGCTGCACGCCCAGCTCATGGGTGTTCCGGCGATCAAGCGCTCCGTTGAGGTGCCGTCGATCGAGCCGGCCAAGGACGGCTACGTCGGCATCACGATGGTCACCGGGCAGCAGTGGCTCGACTTCGCCGCGATGGTCGAATGCCCGGAACTCACCGAAATCCCTGAGCTGAGATTCCAATTGGGCCGCTGGGAGTACCGCGACTGGATACGGCAACGCATCGGCGGATGGCTTCGCGAACGCACTGTCGCAGAGATCGTCGAGCTCGGCCAGCTGTTCCGGTTGCCGATCGCTGCGCTGGGCAACGGCGCGACGATCCTCGAGATGGAGTACATGCGCGAGCGCGGAGTGTTCGTGCCCAACCCGACCGGGTTCCGCCAGCCGCGTACTCCCTGGCTGATGTCGGACGCACGGCCTGCACCGGTGCGCAAGACCCCGTCGCTCCGGCAGAACGACGAGATCAACTGGCCGCCAAGGCAATCAGGCTCGCCGCTGTCGTCGCCGCGGCTGCCACTCGAGGACATCCGAATCGTGGACCTGACCGCATTCTGGGCGGGGCCGTCGGCGACGCATTCGCTCGCGGCGTTCGGCGCCGACGTCGTCAAGATCGAATCCATCCAGCGTCCCGACGGCATTCGCTACTCGGGCGGGATGCGCAGCGACGTCGAGGACTGGTGGGAATACGGCTGGGTATTCCAGGGCGTCAACACCAACAAGCGGTCAGTGACGCTGGATCTATAATCCCCCGACGGTATCGAGCTCTTCAAAACGCTTGTGGCGCAGGCTGACGCGGTCATCGAGAACTTCTCGCCGCGCGTGCTGGACCAGTTCGGGCTGGGCGGTGACACGTTGCTCGAACTGAATCCCCGCCTCGTGGTGGTCCGGATGCCGGCGTTCGGGCTCGACGGTCCGTGGCGCGATCGCGTCGGCTTCGCCCCGACGATGGAGCAGATCGCCGGCCTGGCGTGGGTGACCGGGATGCCCGACGGCCCGCCCGTCGCGCCGCGGGGTGCCTGTGACCCGCTGGCAGGCGTGCACGCGGCCTTTGCGCTGCTGGCCGCGTTGGAGTTCGTCGACGACACGGGCCGCGGACAGCTCGTCGAGACGCCGATGATCGAAACGGTACTCAACGTAACGGCCTCGCAGCCAATCGAATTCGAGGTCTTCGGGTTGACGCTGCAGCGGCGCGGCAATCGCGGCCACCCCGGAGTGACGCAGAATCTCTACCAGTGCGCCGGCGACGACGACTGGATCGCGGTAACCGTCCGCACAGACGCGGAGCGGGATTCGGTGATGCAGATGATCGGACAGTCCTCCTGGGCCGACGATGTCGACCGCCACTTGCAGCAGTGGTTCAGTATGCAGAAGCTCGACGACGTCGTGGAGCGCCTCGCCGACGCCGGTGTGCCCGCCGCGGCGGTGGTGTCGCCGTCGGCGGTGACGGAGAACCCGCAGCTTCGCCACCGCGGCTTCTTCGAGCGTCTCGAGCATCCGCGCACCGGGCCCGGCTGGTACCCCTGTCCGCCGTTCGCGCGGCTCGCCGGCGTGCAGCGGTGGCTGTCGCGCCCTGCGCCGACACTGGGCCAGCACAACAGTGAGGTGCTCACCGCGATGTGCGGGCTGACCGACATCGACCTGGAGCGCCTCGCCGCGAACGCGGTGATCGGCACCCGCCCGAAGGGCCTGTAGGTACCCTGGTTCGCTGTGAGTGACCAGCGACGCGCCGACCCGCGACCGGCGCTGTCGCGCGCTCGCCTTCTGGACGCTGCGACATCACTGCTGCGCTCGGGCGGTCCCAGCGCCGTGACCGTCGACGCGGTCACCCGGGCCGCCAATGTCGCGCGCGCCACCTTGTATCGCCACTTCCCGAGTGGAAACGACTTACTGGCGGCGGCTTTCTACTCTTTGATACCCCCGGTTCCGATGCCTCCTGACGAGGGTTCGCTCTCCGAACGGTTGACGACGCTGGTGCAGGCCTGGGCCGAGTCGATGGCCGAAGCCCCTGCCGCGCTGTCGGCGATCTCCTGGTTGTCGTTGGGAAGCGGTATCGATCAGCTGCCCAGCGAACGCGCTCGGGTCGCGCGGGACAGCGTGGAGATCCGCACGCTTCGAGAACGGATCGCGCAGCAGTACTCAGCGCCGTTCGATGCGGTCTTCGACAGCCCGCAGGCCAACGCGGAGCTCGGTGAGGTCGACCGGGAGCAGGCGATCGCCCTGCTTCTCGGGCCGATCTTGCTGGGCAAGCTGTCTACGCTGGCCGAATTCGACTACCGCGAATGTGCTCGGGCGGCTGTGGAGGGCTTTCTCGCTACTCACGCCAAGAAGCCCGGCGGTTCAGCGCCGGGTCAGCGAGATCCCCATCTCGTCGAAGATGTACATGTTGGTGACGAGGCTGGGGTAGGCGACCTTCGGTGAGCCCAGCCTGATCCGGTCGGCGCGAAGCAGCAGCTCGTCGAACACCGCGCGGATCTCGGCGCGCGCAAGCATCGCGCCGAGACAATGGTGTGGGCCGCCGCCGCCGAATGCGACGTGCGGGTTCGGGTCACGGCCGATGTCGAACACGAACGGATCGGCGAAGACGTCTTCGTCGCGGTTCGCGGAGCGCAGCATCGACACCACCCGGTCGCCCTTCGGAATCGTGTGCCCGTCGATCTCCACGTCGACCTTCGCCGTGCGAGTCCAGTAGGTGACCGGCGTCGACCACCGCAACACCTCCTCGACCGCGGTGGTCCGCAGCGCTTCGTCGTCGCGGTAGCGCTCGATCTGCTCCGGGTTCGCGACGAAGGCCTGCAGCCCGGCGGCCAACGCGTTCTTCGTGGTGTCGCTGCCGGCCAGGGCCAGCACGAAGAAGAAGATCTCCAGCTCGTTCGCCGGCAGCGACAGCTGCTCGCCGTCCTCGCCGGTGATCACTGCCGACGTCAGTGTGCTCCAGATGTCGTCGGCGGGGTTGCGCCGCTTCTCCGCCGTCAGCTCGAGTGCATAGGAGAAGATCGTCGTGTAAAGGTCCGCCTCCTCCTGTTCGGAGAGGCGCGCCTTGGGCGACTTGGCCTTCAGGATCCGGTCGAAGCACTCGAAGATGCGCGGACGATCCTCCTCCGGCATGCCGATGATGTCACCGATCACACTCATCGGCAGCAGGTCGGCGACGTCGCCGATCCAGTCGCCGCCGCCATTGGCGAGCAGCCGGTCGACCATCGACGCGGCACGCGAGCGGATACCATCCTCGAGCCTCGCGATCGCCTTCGGAGTGAATGCACTCGCGATGACCCTCCGTCGTTTGGTGAGCTCCGGCGGATCCATATTGATGATGGTCGGGTACGACGAGAACGTATCCAGGACCTGGATGAGCGGCCCGTCGACCGCGGTGAAGGAATCCACATCGCGATGAATGCGGACTGCGTGACGGTGCTTGGTGGTCATCCAGAAGTCGCGCTGCACGACCTTGGCAACACCGGGGGTGAGCTCGTGGTGGAAGATCGGTTGCTCGCGGCGGAGTCGGGCGAACAGTTCGTCGGGAAAACCATTGCGCCACAACGAGAAATCTGACAAATCAACTGAAGCTGTCGTGGTCATATCCGGTCCTCGTGCCTGCCGCCTTGACCTATCATCCTAAAATACTAAAGATAGGCGACGGAGGGGCGTGTCGGAACGGAGGACGCAGTGACGGACTCGGCCATGGATCCGTCGGAACGCGAGTTCGGCCCGAGCGGGATCAGCTTGTCGCCATACAGGTTTCCGACGGGGTGGTTCGTCGTCGGGTTCGCTTCGGACCTCGCCGCCGGGCAGGTGAAGCGCGCCCACTACTTCGGCGAAGAGCTGGTGATCTTCCGCACCGAATCCGGACAGATCAACGTGCTCGACGCGTACTGCCAGCACCTCGGCGCGAACATGGGCGTCGGCGGCACCGTCGAAGGCGAGCACATCGTGTGTCCGTGGCACGGCTGGCACTGGAACGGTGACGGCACCAACGCGCTGATCCCGTACAGCAAGATCGGCTGCAAGAACAACGTCCGCGTCCGCACATATCCCGCGCTGGAGTGGTGCGGCTTCATTCTCGTCTGGCACGAGCGCCACGGCCGCGCGCCGTACTGGCAGCCGCCCGTGCTGCCCGAGCTGGAGACCGGGGAGTACTACCCGCTGCACCCGCACAGCCGCATGCTCAACCGGGTCAAGGTGCACCCGCAGATGATCATCGAGAACGCCGCCGATCCGTATCACGTGCAGTACGTGCACAAGGCCGACAGCCCCGCGAACACCGCGTCGTTCGAGGTCACCGGCTACCACCTGCACGCCACGGTGAACGCGAATTTCGGTGGGGGCCGGGCAAAGACGTGGCTGACACCCAACGGGCCCGTCGACGCCAAGATCATCTACGACAACTACTCGCTGGGACTGGGAATCGTGCGCTTCCCGTCCGAGCTGGTCGCGACGATTCAGGTGACGGGTCAAACGCCGGTCGACGAGGACTACACCGACTACTTCTACACCCAGGCGTCGATTCGAGAGCCCGGCGAGGCCGGCGACAAGCCGACCGGCCGCGCCGCCCGGTTCCTGCAACTGCAGCAGGAAGTCATCAAGCAGGACTTCTTCACCTGGGAGAACATGAAGTACCTCGAAAAGCCGAATCTGGCACCGGAAGAGGCGCGCGACTACGCCGCGCTGCGCCGGTGGGCGCACCGCTTTTATCCCGGGACTGAGCCGTCGCCAACCGATTTCGGGTACACCGCCGACGGCGCGCCCGACCCGGCGGCAGCACACACGTCATGACTCTGACGTATCAACAGCAGTATGTGCTGGACGGGTTGGCCGAGCGCGCCGCCATCCTCACCCTGGACGCGCGACACAACCGGTTGTATTCGGCCGGAGACCTTGCCGGATGGATCACCACGTTCCGCCACTCGGGAGCGACGTACACCCGGACGGGGGAGACATTCACCGATCTGCGCGCCGCGTTCGACGGCGGCAACGGGCAGCGTCTGGTCACCGTCGACCACGAGATTTCCGTCGACGGGGTTGACGCGATGCAGCGGTGCGTGGCGCTGCTGTTCAGCGGAGCCGAATTGCGGTCCACCGGAACCTATTCCGACCGTTTGGTTTACGAACGCGGAGGTTGGTACTTCACCTCGCGCGAGCTGGAGTGGGACCCGGCGTGAGCCGGTGAGCATCAGCCACGAGCTCGTGTTCGGCAGCTACGAGGATGCGCTGCGGATGGTGGGTGTCCGCACCGAACCTCGTCTTGCCGGCACCGCCGTGAGCGCCGCCAGAATTCAGCACTTCGCCGCACTGGTGCGCGACGGCAATCCGGCCTACTGGGACAACGACTTCGCCGTTCGGGTCTGGGGCGGTCTGGTAGCTCCGCCGGCGCTATTGATGGGCCTGCTGATTCCACCGCCGTGGCTGCCGTCGGGACAGCCACGCCCCGCGTCGATCGCACTTCGCGTGCCGCTGCCGGGCACCACGTTCATCAACGCCGCCAACGACGCCGAGTTCTTGACACCGATTCTCGAGGGCGATCACCTGAGCGTCGTCGAAGAGGTGGTGTCGGTGTCACCGGAGAAGACCACGCAGCTAGGGGTGGGCCATTTCGTCGAGACCTGCGAGAGCTACCAGCGCTACGACGGCACGTTGGTGGCGATCAGCCGAAACACGTTGTTCCGCTTCACTCCCGGGACCCCGTCATGACGTGGGACGAGATCACGGTGCCGACGGACCTTCCGGAGGTGGTCGACGAAATCGACTATCAGCGGGTGGTGATGAACGCCGGCGCGACGTGGGATTACTACCCCGGCCATTACGACCCGGCGTACGCCCGGAATGACGGGCATCCAACGATTTTCGTCAACACGATGCACGTCGCAGGATTCGTCGACCGCGTCGCGACCGAGTGGGCGGGCCCGTACAGCCGCGTGGTGCGGCGCACGATGCGGCTGCTGGGTCCGATCTACGCCAGCG
>DASWBF010000198.1:0-9484 GCA_036390735.1 Mycobacterium sp.
GTCGGCCCGTACTCGCCGGTGAGCCTTGGCGACTACTGCGCGGGCTCCAATCATGTGCTGCCCACGGCCGGATGCGCCCGCCATTCCAGCGGATTGTCGGTGCAGACATTCCTGCGCGGCATCCACATCGTCGAATACGACGAGGCCGCGCTGAAAGACGTGTCCGGGCATGTGATCACGCTGGCGAAGGCCGAGGACCTGCCGGCGCACGGCGAGGCGATGCGCCGGAGGTTCGAAACGTGAACACCCCCGGACAGCGCATCACGCTCGACGACTTGCCGCTGCGCGACGACCTGCGTGGCAAGTCGCCTTATGGCGCACCGCAACTCGAGGTGCCGGTGCGGCTGAACACCAACGAGAACCCGCATCCGCCCACGCCGGCGTTGGTCGACGACGTCGCGCGCTCGGTGCGGGAAGCCGCCGTGAACCTGCACCGCTATCCCGACCGGGACGCGGTCGCGCTGCGCACCGACCTCGCCGCCTACCTGGCCCGCCAGACCGGCGTGCACGTCGGCGCCGAAAACCTTTGGGCCGCCAACGGATCCAACGAAGTGCTGCAACAGCTGCTGCAGGCGTTCGCCGGGCCCGGCCGCAGCGCACTCGGCTTCGTGCCGTCGTATTCGATGCATCCGATCATTTCCGACGGCACCCAGACGCGTTGGCTAGAGGCGCACCGTGCCGACGACTTCGGCCTGGACACCGACGCGGCCGTCGCCGCGATCACCGAGCACCGCCCCGATGTGGTGTTCGTCGCCAGCCCGAACAACCCGTCGGGACAGAGTGTTTCGCTGCAAGACCTATGCAGCCTGCTCGACGCCATGGACACCGGCATCCTGATCCTCGACGAGGCGTACGGCGAGTTCTCCTCGGCGCCAAGCGCGATCAGCCTCATCGAGGAGTACCCGACGAAGCTGGTCGTGACGCGCACGATGAGCAAGGCGTTCGCGTTCGCGGGCGGCCGACTCGGCTACCTGATCGCCGCGCCCGCGGTGATCGACGCGATGCTGCTGGTGCGGCTGCCGTACCACCTGTCGGCGCTCACCCAGGCCGCGGCACGGGCGGCGCTGCGGCACGCGGACGAGACGTTGGCCAGCGTCGCGGCACTCGCCGCGGAACGTGAGCGCGTCACCGAAGCCTTGAGCCGCATGGGGTTTCGGGTCATCCCCAGCGACGCGAACTTCGTGCTGTTCGGTGAGTTCGCCGACGCACCCGCCACCTGGCGTCGTTACCTCGACGCCGGCATTCTGATCCGCGACGTCGGCATTCCCGGGTACCTGCGTGTCACTACAGGTCTGCCCGACGAGAACGACACATTCTTGAACGCCAGCGCGAATCTGGCTGCCCAGCCGCCCGCGGACGCGAGGAGCACAACAACTCTAGGAGCATCGTGACCGAGAACCGCCGCGCCCGCGTTGAGCGCACGACCAAGGAGTCCGACATTGTCGTCGAGCTGGACCTCGACGGCAGCGGGAACGTGGACGTCGACACCGGAGTGCCGTTCTACGACCACATGTTGCACTCACTCGGCAGCCACGCCAGCTTCGACCTGACGGTCCGCACCAAGGGTGACGTGCACATCGAGGGACACCACACCATCGAAGACACCGCGATCGTGCTCGGCCAGGCGCTGGGCCAGGCGCTGGGCGACAAGAAGGGCATCCGCCGGTTCGGCGACGTGTTCATCCCGATGGACGAGACGCTCGCGCATGCGGCCGTCGACGTCTCGGGGCGGCCGTATTGCGTGCACACCGGCGAGCCGGACCACCTGCGGCACTTCACGATTGCAGGGTCCAGCGTTCCGTACCACACCGTCGTCAACCGGCACGTGTTCGAGTCGCTGGCGATGAACGCGCGCATCGCGCTGCACGTGCGCACGATCTACGGCCGCGACCCGCACCACATCACCGAAGCTCAGTACAAGGCGGTGGCGCGTGCGCTGCGCCAGGCCGTCGAGCGCGATCCCCGGGTCACCGGTGTGCCGTCCACGAAAGGCGCCCTGTGACAAGAAAGTCCGTGGTGGTGCTTGACTACGGCTCGGGCAACCTGCGGTCGGCCCAGCGCGCGTTGCAGCGCGTCGGCGCCGACGTGGACGTCACCGCAGACCCGGCCGCGGCCACCGCCGCCGACGGTCTGGTGGTGCCGGGCGTCGGGGCGTTCGAGGCGTGCATGACGGGGCTGCGAGCGATCGGCGGAGACAAGATCATCGCCGAACGGCTGTCCGCCGGCGCCCCGGTGCTCGGCGTGTGCGTGGGCATGCAGATCCTGTTCGACCGCGGTGTCGAGTTCGGTGTCGAAAGTGTCGGCTGCGGCCAATGGCCCGGCGCTGTCACGCGATTGGACGCGCCGGTGATCCCGCACATGGGGTGGAACGTCGTCGACGTCGGCACCGGCAGCCGGCTCTTCGAGGGGCTCGACCCCGACACGCGGTACTACTTCGTGCACTCCTACGCCGCACAGCGCTGGGAAGGCAATGCTGATGCGGTGCTCACCTGGGCCACCCACCACGTGCCGTTCCTGGCCGCTGTCGAGGACGGGCCGCTGTCGGCGACGCAGTTCCATCCCGAGAAGAGCGGCGACGCGGGAGCGGCGCTGCTAAGCAACTGGGTGCGGGGCCTATGACACTCTCCGCGAAACGGTATTCCACGCGGAGAATGTCGAGAGAAGGCATCGCCAGTTACCGTCTCGGCGTAGAAACGGGTGAACTATGCCCTTGATCCTGCTGCCCGCCGTCGACGTCGTCGACGGCCGCGCCGTGCGCTTGGTGCAGGGTCAGGCCGGCAGCGAAACCGAGTACGGCTCGGCGTTCGACGCCGCGCTCGGCTGGCAATCCGACGGCGCGGAATGGATTCATCTCGTGGATCTCGACGCTGCGTTCGGCCGCGGCTCCAATCGGGAGTTGCTGGCCGAGGTGGTCGGCAGGCTCGACGTGAACGTGGAACTGTCCGGCGGCATCCGCGACGACGCGTCGCTGGCCGCGGCGCTCGCAACCGGCTGCGCCCGAGTGAATCTGGGCACCGCGGCGCTGGAGAACCCGCAATGGTGCCAGAAGGTCATCGTCGAGCACGGCGACAAGGTGGCGGTCGGGCTCGACGTGCAGATCGTCGACGGAGAGCACCGGCTGCGCGGCCGCGGATGGGAAACCGACGGCGGCGACCTCTGGGAGGTACTGGAACGCCTTGACAGCGAAGGCTGTTCGCGCTTCGTCGTCACCGACGTCACCAAGGACGGCACGTTGACCGGCCCGAATATCGACCTGCTCGCCAACGTGGCAGAGTGCACCGACGCGCCGGTGATCGCCTCCGGCGGCGTGTCCAGTCTCGACGACCTGCGCGCGATCGCCACGCTGACCGACGCCGGCGTCGAGGGTGCGATCGTCGGAAAGGCGCTCTACGCAGGACGGTTCACGCTGCCCCAAGCACTCGCAGCGGTGGGACGGTAGACCGCGATGCCGAATGCCGCCGACCTCAACGCGCTGGTCGCCGAGGCCGTCACGATCCTCGACAAGGCAGCCGTACGGTTCGTCGAGGGCCACGCCGCCGACCCGGCAGTCCGCAAGAAGGGCAACGACTTCGCCACCGAAATCGATTTAGCCATTGAACGCGAGGTGGTCGATGCGCTGACGTCGGCGACCGGAATCGAAGTCCACGGCGAAGAATTCGGCGGGGCAGACGTCGACTCGCCGCTGGTGTGGGTGCTCGATCCGATCGACGGCACCTTCAACTACGCAGCAGGGCTGCCGCTGGCGGCGATTCTGCTGGGCCTCATGGTTGACGGAGAGCCGGTGGCTGGGCTGACGTGGCTGCCGTTCACCAACGAGCGATTCACCGGCGTCGTGGGTGGCTCGTTGCGCTGCAACGGAGTTGAGTTGCCGCCGGTGGGGCCGGCGGCCTTGGAAGACGCGGTGGTCGGGGTCGGCACCTTCAACGTGGAATGGCGTGGTCGGTTTCCCGGCCGGTTCCGGCTGGCGGTGGTGGAGCATCTGAGCCGGGTGTCGTCGCGGCTGCGCATCCACGGCGCCACCGGCATCGACCTCGCCTACACCGCGGCCGGAATCCTCGGTGGCGCAATCAGTTTCGGTGATCACATCTGGGACCACGCGGCGGGTGTGGCGCTGGTGCGAACGGCGGGCGGCATCGTCACCGACCTGGCCGGCAACGACTGGACTCCGCGATCAAGGGCGGCGCTGGCCGGCGTGCCGCAGTGCCACGAGCAGATCCTCGAAATCCTGCGCGGCGTTGGCGATCCCGAGGACTACTGATGGCAGACGTGGCTGTACGTGTCATCCCGTGCCTTGACGTCGACGACGGCCGGGTGGTCAAGGGCGTCAACTTCGCCAACCTTCGCGACGCCGGCGACCCGGTCGAATTGGCCGCCGTCTACGACTCCGAGGGCGCCGACGAGCTGACGTTCCTCGACGTCACCGCGTCGTCGTCGGGCCGGGCCACGATGCTCGACGTGGTGCGGCGCTCCGCCGAGCAGGTGTTCATCCCGCTGACCGTCGGCGGGGGAGTGCGCACGGTGGCCGATGTCGACATGCTGCTGCGCGCAGGCGCCGACAAGGTCTCCGTCAACACTGCCGCGATCGCGCGTCCCGAGTTGCTTGAGGAGCTGTCCCGCCGGTTCGGATCCCAGTGCATCGTGTTGTCGGTCGACGCGCGCACGGTACCCGAGGGATCGCCGCCGACACCGTCGGGCTGGGAAGTCACGACGCACGGCGGTCGGCGCGGCACCGGCATCGATGCGATTGAGTGGGCGGCTCGGGGCGCCGAGCTCGGCGTCGGTGAAATATTGCTCAACTCAATGGATTTCGACGGCACCAAGGCCGGCTTCGACCTGCCGATGCTGCGCGCGGTTCGGGCGGCGGTCACGGTTCCGGTGATCGCCAGCGGCGGCGCGGGCGCGGTGGAACACTTCGCACCCGCGGTTGTGGCCGGAGCCGATGCGGTGCTGGCCGCAAGCGTTTTTCACTTCAGAGAGCTGACGATCAAGGAGGTCAAGACGGCGATGGCAGCAGAAGGGATTGTTGTGCGATGACACTCAATGCAAGAGTCGCGTCGCGGCTCAAACGCGACGCGCACGGCCTGATCACCGCGGTGGCGCAGGAGCGCGGCACCGGCAAGGTGCTCATGGTGGCGCGGATGGACGACTTCGCGCTGGCCCGCACGCTGGAAACCCGCCAGGCCACCTATTACTCGCGGTCAAGGCGGCAACACTGGGTCAAGGGCGAAACGTCCGGGCACACCCAGCACGTGCACTCGGTGCGGCTGGACTGCGACGGCGACACGGTGCTGCTCGAAGTCGACCAGGTCGGCGGCGCCTGCCACACCGGGGATAAGAGCTGCTTCGACGTCGACGTGCTGCTGGCCGACGAGGATTAAGCTCCTGCGCCGCCGTCCTTCAGTAGGTTGGCGGTATGTCCACAGGCGAAAACTCTCGGGCCGTGATCGACATGTGGGCGCCCATCGTTCCGTCCGCTGAGATCGTCGAGGATCTACGTTCCGGGTTTCCCGCCGAGCAGCTTCAATACCTGGAGGTGTTCACCAAGACCCGGGTGAGCGACGAGGAATTCGGGACGTATGTGCAGTCACGACGCCGCACCGACGAAGAGATTCTGGAGGCTCTCGACGAGGCGGGTATTTCCTATAGCCTGATCACTGGCTTTGACGAACGCTCAACCTGCGGAGTGACTTTCGTGCACAACGAGTCAGTGGCAGCCCTCGTCGACCGTCATCCCGATCGCTTTGTCCCATTCGCCGGCGTCGACATCATGCGCGGGAATTCGGCGCTGGGCGAACTGGAGCACTGGGTAACCGAACGCGGGTTTCGCGGGCTCAGCCTGCGGCCGTTCATGATCGGCAGGCCGGCCACCGACCGCGCGTATTTTCCGTTCTACGCGAAATGCGTCGAACTCGGTATTCCGCTCAGCATCCACACGTCTGCCAACTGGACACGGACACGGCCCAGCGACCTGGGCCACCCGCGCCACATCGACGACGTCGCCTGCCACTTCCCGGATCTGACGATCCTGATGAGCCACGCTGGCTACCCATGGGTGCTTGAGGCGTGTCTGGTCGCGTGGAAACACCCGAACGTCTACCTCGAGCTCGGTGCCCACCGCCCCAAGTACTTCGCCGCCCCCGGCGCGGGATGGGAGCCGCTGCTTCGGTTCGGCCAGACGACGATCCAGGACAAGGTGGTGTGGGGTTCCGGTGCGTTTCTCATCAATCGCCCTTACCCGCAGCTGTGTGATGAGATGCGCACCCTCCCGGTGGAGCCGACGGTCCTGGAGAGCTGGCTATGGCGCAACGCCGCTCGGCTGCTCGGTCTTCCGGCTAACGAAAAATAGCGTTCACTCTGCGGTGAGGGCGGCATTTTGACCAGAATCGCGCCCTGCACGCAGACTCGATGCTTACATCGGGCATGAAGAAAGTCATTGCGCTTGCCTGTCTGGGAGCCGCCGCTTTCGTCGCCCGGTGTTATCTGCAGAAGACCATGGCGGATGTCCCCACCGAGCTTCGCCGTCCCTTTCTGCCACTCACCTCCGGTTCCTTTACTCCGCGGACGCTTCCACTTTGGCGAGCTGCATTTCGTTTGAGAATGAGACCGGGGCCGGGCGTCACGGTGACGGAGCACCATGTGGCCGGCGATTCCGCCGTTCGGGTGCTTTGTCACGGCACCTTCCCAGTCCCGCCAAACAGACCAGCGGTGCTGTGGATTCATTCCGGCGGAATGGTCGTGGGCTCTCCGCAGTTCGAGGCGCCGACGGCTGGGCGTCTCGCGCGCGAGCTCGGCGCTGTCGTCGTCTCACCCGACTACAGGCTGGCGCCGGAAAACCCTTTCCCGGCCGCACTTGACGACTGCATGACAACATTGCGGTGGATGCACGAGCGCGCGGACGAGCTCGGCGTCGACCCCACCCGGATCGCTGTGGGCGGAATGAGCGCTGGGGGCGGCCTCGCCGCGGCCGTCGCGCAGCGCAGCTATGACGAGGGACTCACTCTTCGTGCTCAGGTGCTCGTCTACCCGATGCTCGACGACCGCACCGCCCTTCGCGAGGATCATGCGGGGCGCGGCCAGTTCGTTTTCACGCCCGAGGCCAATCGGTTCGGGTGGACCGCCTACCTGGGGCGGGAACCGCGGATGTCGGACGCGCCGGAATACGCCGCTCCTGCGCGGCGCGAGGACATTTCAAACCTGCCGACAACGTGGATCGGAGTCGGCGATTTCGACATTCTTTATGACGAGAGCGTCGAGTACGCCGACAGACTGAAGGCGTGCGGGGTCCCGTGTGAACTGGTCACAGTCGAAGGGATGTATCACGGCGCGGACGGCCTCGCCCCGAAGGCGTCCTCCATGCAGGCGTTCCGCCAGAGTTTCGTGAACCACCTGCGAGCGCACCTCTAACCCGACTTCCGCGCCCGCAGCACCTCCAGCGCCTTATCGGCGTGGGTGTTCATGTTGACCTCGCTGGAGATCACCTCGAGCACCCTGCGGTCGATGTCGATGACGAACGTCGTCCGCTTCACCGGCATCAACTTGCCAAGCAGGCCGCGCTTCACACCGAACGACGACGCCACTGTGCCGTCGGCGTCGGAGAGCACCGGGAAGTCGAAGCTGTGGTTCTCACTGAACTTCGCCTGCTTGCCCACCGGGTCCGTACTGATGCCGACCCGAGTTGCGCCGACGTCGGCGAATTCCTTTGCCAGATCCCGGAAGTGACACGCTTCCTTGGTGCAGCCCGGTGTTCCCGCGGCCGGGTAGAAGAACAGCACCGCCGGACCGTCGGCCAGGAACTCGCTGAACTTGCGATCCTTGCCGGTCTGATCGGGGAGTTCGAACTCGTCGACGAGGTCACCGCGTTTCATGGGTGTCTACGCTAGACCACGTGACATCGACCGCCGATCTCACCGTGACCACCACGCGCGAGCAGTTTCGCGCGCTGGCGGCCGAGCACCGGTTCGTGCCCGTCACCAGCAAGGTCCTCGCCGACAGCGAGACCCCTCTGTCGGCGTACCGGAAGCTGGCCGCGAACCGGCCCGGTACGTTCCTGCTCGAATCCGCCGAGAACGGCCGGTCCTGGTCGCGGTGGTCGTTCATCGGCGCAGGTGCCCCGTCGGCGCTGACCGTGCGCGACGGCGAAGCGGCGTGGATCGGCGTCACACCTCAGGACGCGCCCCGCGGCGGTGACCCGCTCGAGGCGCTCAGGGCCACGATGGACCTGCTGGCCACCCAGCCCTTGGCGGGTCTGCCGCCGTTGTCCGGCGGCCTGGTCGGGTTCTTCGCCTACGACATGGTGCGCCGTCTGGAGCGGTTGCCGTCGCTCGCGGTCGACGACCTCAATCTGCCCGACATGCTGCTGTTGCTGGCCACCGACATGGCCGCCGTGGACCACCACGAGGGCACGATCACGCTGATCGCCAATGCGGTGAACTGGAACGGCACCGACGAGAGGGTGGACTGGGCGTACGACGACGCGGTGGCCCGGCTCGACGTGATGACGCAGGCGCTGGGCCAGCCGCTTCCGTCGACCGTGGCGACGTTCGGCCGCCCGCAACCGGTGCACCGCGCTCAGCGCACGCTCGAGGAGTACTCGACGATCGTCGAGCGTCTGGTCGGCGACATCGAGGCCGGTGAGGCCTTCCAAGTCGTCCCGTCGCAGCGGTTCGAAATGGACACCAACGCCGATCCCATCGACGTGTACCGAATGCTGCGGGTGTCCAACCCCAGCCCGTACATGTACCTGCTGAACATTCCGAAACCTGATGGCGCCATTGACTTTTCGATCGTCGGCTCCAGTCCGGAGGCACTCGTCACCGTCAAGGACGGCTGGGCCCACACGCATCCGATCGCGGGCACCCGCTGGCGCGGCGACACCGAAGAAGACGACCTGCTGCTGGAGAAGGAGCTGCTCTCCGACGAGAAGGAGCGCGCCGAGCACCTGATGCTCGTGGACCTCGGCCGCAACGACCTGGGCCGGGTGTGCGTCCCCGGCACGGTCCGCGTCGACGACTACAGCCACATCGAGCGGTACAGCCACGTCATGCACCTGGTCTCGACGGTCACCGGCCAGCTCGCCGAGGGCCGGACCGCGCTGGACGCCGTCACCGCCTGCTTCCCGGCCGGCACGCTGTCCGGCGCCCCGAAGGTGCGGGCGATGGAGCTCATCGAAGAGGTCGAGAAGACCCGGCGCGGCCTGTACGGCGGCGTGGTCGGGTACCTCGACTTCGCCGGTAATGCCGACTTCGCGATTGCGATCCGCACCGCGCTGATGCGCGACGGCACCGCGTACGTTCAGGCCGGCGGCGGCGTCGTCGCCGACTCCAACGGCCCGTACGAATACACTGAAGCGGCCAACAAGGCCAAGGCCGTGCTGAACGCGATCGCGGCTGCCGAGACCCTGAAGGCTCCATGATCCGCCTCGCCCAGCTGCTGTTGGTGCTGGCAGCGATCGGATTGTGGGTCGCGTCGAGACTGCCGTGGGTGG
>DASWBF010000199.1:0-10044 GCA_036390735.1 Mycobacterium sp.
GGCGTTCGAAAACGCGGAAAAGGCAACGGAATTGGTGGCGATCAAGGCCGCCGGCAGCGAAGTCGCGTTCCTGTGGCGTCTGACGATCAGCACCGGGGACACCGGAAACCGGATCGAGATAATCAGCGTGATGACGTTCGACGACGACGCGAAGATCACCTCGATGCGCGCGTTCTGGTCACCCGCCGACCTCACCCCCCTAGCGCGAGCGTGCGGGTCTGTACCCCGACACGCCGCATTTTCTGTGCAACTACGCACGCTCGCGCAGAAGTGAGGGTGCGCAACCGCGCGTTTAGAAGACCGCAAACCACATCGCGATGTAGTGGCAGATCGCTGCCACCGCTGTGCATGCGTGGAAGAACTCGTGGTGGCCGAACACATTGGGCCACGGATCGGGCCACTTCAACCCGTAGAGGATGCCACCGATGCTGTACAGCGCGCCGCCGACCACGAGCAGCACCAACGCCGCGATGCCGGCGCCGTGCATGATCGGCACGATGAACCACACCGCGACCCAGCCCAGCAGCAGGTACAACGGCACACCGACCCACCGCGGCGCCGACGGCCACAGCATCTTCAGCGCCACTCCGGCGAGCGCCCCGCCCCACACGATCGACAACAGCACCATGCCACTGGCCTGCGGCAGTGCCAGCAACGCGAACGGGGTGTAGCTGCCGGCGATGAACACGAAGATCATCGAGTGGTCGGCGCGTTTCATCCATTTCCGCGCGGTCTCGGACTTCCAGTGCAGGCGGTGATAGGCGCCGCTCACCGCGAACATCGCGACGATCGTGAACGTGTAGATCAGCGTGGCCAGCCCGGCCCGCGTCGACACCACCGACCACGACACCGACACCAGCGCCGCGCCGGCGATGATCGCGACTGCCGCGCCGTAAACGTGGATCCATCCGCGCGCTCGCGGCTTCCCCAGTAAGTGAGCGACACCGTCGGCGACGGCCTCGGGGAAGTCCTCTGCTTGAGTGGTCGGTGACTGCGCCGGTTTCACGATGGCGGTGTCTTCAGCGGTTTCAACGGCCATGGCACCTCCATTGCCCCAATCGATTCCTCGAGTGCCACAGTAGTCTGGCTTTCCGTGGAGATCATTCCGCCGCGCCTCAAAGACCCGTTGTACCGGCTCTACGAGATGCGCCTCCGGCAGGGGCTGGAGCGGTCGAAGTCCGAGCTACCACGCCACATCGCGGTGCTCTGCGACGGAAACCGGCGATGGGCACGTGAGCTTGGTTACGACGACGTCAGCTACGGCTACCGGGTGGGGGCGGCGAAGATCGCCGAGATGCTGCGCTGGTGCGCCGATGCCGGGATCGAGATGGCCACGGTGTACCTGCTGTCCACGGAGAACCTGCAGCGCGACGCCGACGAACTCGACGCGCTGATCGAAATCATCACCGACGTGGTGGAGGAGATCTGCGCGCCGCCCAACCGCTGGAGCGTGCAGACCGTCGGCGATCTCGAGCTGATCGGCGAGAAGCCGGCACGGCGGCTGCGCGAGGCCGTCGAATCGACACCGGCCAACGGTACCTTCCACGTCAACGTCGCGGTGGCCTACGGCGGCCGGCGAGAGATCGCCGACGCAGTGCGCGCGCTGCTTTCCAAGGAGTTGGCCAACGGCGCGACGCCCGAGCAGATGATCGAGGCCGTCACCGTCGACGCGATCTCCGAGAACCTCTACACGTCCGGTCAGCCCGACCCCGATCTGGTGATCCGCACCTCCGGTGAGCAGCGGCTCTCCGGATTTCTGCTGTGGCAGAGCGCGTACTCCGAGATGTGGTTCACGGAGGCGTACTGGCCGGCGTTTCGGCGGGTGGACTTCCTGCGCGCGCTGCGGGACTACAGTGCCCGGCACCGCCGCTACGGCATGTGAGGGACAATTGAGCCATGGCCGCGCTCTCGGCAGTGGTGTTCACGATGAGCTGGTGGCTGGGCCTGTACCTGCTGGCCCGCGACCCGCGTAAACCCGTCCTGGTACTGGCCGCGATCGGGCTGACGAGTTTCGCGGCCGTGGTTGCGCTGGACGCGGTGCGGGTGACCAGCGCGGCGCACGCTGATCTGCTCAGCCGCATCGAGATCTACCTCGTCGCGGTGCCGGCGATCGCCTGGTTCGCGGTGCTCGTCGAGCTGTCGCGGCCGTGCGACAGCTGGCGTAGCCGCGCCGGGGAGGCGCTGCTGATCGCGATAGTCGCGGCAGGCGCACTGGCCGGCGCGGTGATGGCAGGAAGTGTCGACGGGCCGTTGCGGGCCGGGCACTGGGTGATGTTCGGGGTCATCTCGCTGTCGACCCTCGGCGCGATGCTGGCCGCCGTGGTGCGCCGGTCGCAGCCGGGGCCGGTGGCCGGTTTCGTGATCGTTGCGACGCTGTTCTTCGCACTCGGCAACGCGATCTTGATCATCCCGCTAGGCCTGGTGCCCAGCTGGCTGGCGCTGGCGTCGACGGGCTTCGACGTCGCGCTGCTGGGTCTGGCGGTGGCGCTTTGGGATGCGTTCGACGAGGGCCAGGCGCTGCGCGCCGACATGTTGCGGTCGTTCGCCGCGAGCGGCGTGTTGGTCGTGCTGTTCGGTGGGCAGGCGCTGGTCGGCCTCGCCGTCGTCGGTCCCGGGGGATCCGGCCGCACTGCGCTGACCGTGCTGCTGTTCACCAGCCTGGCGCTGGCCATCGCGATCCACGTGTTCTCGGATACCCTTGCCGGGCTGCTCGACCGGGTGGCGTTCTGGCGATCGCCGGCGCTGAGAGCTGACCGGGCCGCGCTGCGCAGCACCGAGGCGGCACTGCCGCTGCGCAAAGCCGGCCCGCTGGACGACATCGACGACGATGCGTTCACCCGCCTGACCCGCCGCGCGCTCGGGCACTACGGCGACCTATCCAAACTCGTGGCCAGCCCGCTGACCGCGCTCCCGGAGATCGACGAGCGGCTAGCCCGGCGAGGCGTGCCCGACCAGCCGCTGGAGCGCGCGAACGAGCTCAAGGCGCTTCTTTCCGACGGCATCGCCCGGCTCAAACCACGCGACGGCGGCGACTTCGGCACCACCGACGAATGGCGCTACTACAACGCGCTCTATTTCCCGTACGTGGTCGGTGTGCGCGCGTACGCGCAGAACGCCACCGCGTCGGGCCTCGACCCGGTGGCTCGTCAGGCGTGGCAGTGGTTCGTCACCGAGGTCCCACAGCGATCGCTGCACAACTGGCAGAACGCGGCCGCCAGGCTGATCGCGGCCGATCTGCGCGGCCGGGTACCCGTCACGCAGGCCAGCTAGCTGGCGGCATGGCGTGGCGGATTCCGCGACACTGAACTCACTGCGGCGACACGCCGACGAACCCGCCGAGGTTTCAGTTTCGGCGCAAGAACCGCAAGGACTTACGGTCTGCGCCCGGCAGCTAGCTGGCGGTGCCGTGGCCTCGCTTGTGTTCCTGGTCGAGGTAGTCGCCGGCGAGCTTGCCGACGTGGTCGGGCAACCGTCCGGCGGCGACGTCAGCCAGGCTGGTCTGTTCGAGCACTGAACGCATGCTGGCGCGTAACGCCCGCCAGACATTGGTCAACGCGGCCGTCGCTCCAGAATAGGGCAGATCGCCCAACCCTATGTCGTGAACGCTGGCGAGCGGTCCGTCGATCGAGCGCAGTACGTCGGCGACGCTGATGTCGGTCGCTGGGCGGCCGAGCTCATAGCCGCCGTCGCGGCCCCGTCGGCTGCGGACGAGGCGGTCCGTGCGCAAGGCGGACAGGATGTCGACGAGGAACTGCGGCGGAATTCCTTGCGCCTGTGCCAGCTCGTCGGTCTTGAGCAGGACGCCTTCCTCGACGGTCGCCAACTCGACCATGGCCCGCACGGCGTATTCCGCTTTGGCCGACATCCGCATGGCGCAATTCTTTCAGCTGGTGATCGCAAGCACGGCGTCGGCCAATTCGGGCCGGCAGATCAGCAGATCGGGCAGCAGCGGGTCTGCGCGGTTGTATTCGAGAGCGGAGCCGTCGATGCGGGAGGCGTGTAAACCGGCGGCGCGCGCCACCGCCACCGGAGCGGCATTGTCCCACTCGTATTGACCGCCGGCGTGGACGTACACGTCGGCCAACCCCTGCGCGATCGACGCGGCTTTGGCTCCCGCAGAACCCATTTCGACGAGCGTGCCGCCGAGACGGTCGCGGACGTCGAGCGCGATCGCCGGTGGCCTGGTGCGCGACACCACGATCCGCACCGGAGCCGCCTGGCCGGCGACATCGGGCGGTGTCGACGGAGCCTCCGGCGGTGCGGGGACGGACGGCGTGGCGAGCGTAATCCCTTGCGCGGGAAGGGCAACCGCTCCGGCGACCAGCTCCCCGGACTGCCACAGCGCCACATGCACCGCCCAGTCGGTGCGGCCGAGCTCGGAGAACTCCCGCGTGCCGTCGAGCGGGTCGACGATCCACACCCGGTCCGCGGACAGCCGAACCGGGTTGTCGACGCCTTCTTCCGACAGCACCGCGTCGCCGGGACGCTCCGCCGAAAGCGCTTCCATCAGGAAGTCGTGGGATCGCTTGTCACCAGCTGCTTTTCGCTCGCTGCCACTAGCTTCGGCGAGCTCGTCGCGCACCCGCAGCAGGAGTCGGCCCGCCTCGGTGGCCAGGCGGGCGGCCAGGTCGTGATCGGTCATTGCTGCGACTCGACCAGCGCGACAATCTGCTGCGCCAGCTCTTCGAGCGTGCGATCGGGCGTCAGCCGGAGGTCAGGATTCTTCGGCGGTTGGTACGGACTGTCAATGCCAGTGAAGTGCGTGATCTCACCGGCGCGCGCCTTCGCGTAAAGGCCCTTGGGATCCCGCTCTTCGCATTCGGCCAGCGGCGTGTCACAGAACACCTCGAAGAACGGCACCCCGGCCTCCTCGTGAATCCTGCGTGCGAGCTCGCGGTGTTCGGCCAGCGGGCTGATCGCGGGCACCAGCACCACCTGTCCGCAGTCGGCCAGCAGCGTTGCGACATGGGCGAGCCGCCGCAGGTTCTCGGCGCGGTCGGCCATGCTGAACCCGAGGTCCGCGTTCAAGCCGTGCCGCAGGTTGTCGCCGTCGAGCACGTACGCGGGCCGACTCGCTTCCAACAGCCGGCGCTCGGCGAGCATGGCGGCCGACGACTTGCCCGAGCCGGATAACCCGGTGAACCACACCGTGACTCCCCGTGACAGCCGATCCGACGACGTCACCAAGGACTGGTGTTTGACGGTGTTCGGGCTCGATGCGCGAACCGCGGCATCGCGCGCGGACACGTCGCGCAGCACCATGCCCGCGGCCACAGTGCCATTGGTAGTCGGGTCGATCAGGATGAGCGATCCCGTGCTGGCGTTGCGCGTGTACTCGTCGAGCATCAGCGGCACCTGTGTGCGCAATGTGATGCGGCCAAGTTCGTTGAGCTTCAATGCCGTTGCACTCTTGTCGCGGTGCAGCGTATTGACATCGAGCCGGTAGTCCAGCGCCGTGACCCGTGCGCGCGTGGTCTTGGTGGTCTGCTTGATGACGTAGTCGCGGCCGGGCTCGAGCGCTGTGTCGTCGGCCATCCAACACACGGTCGCGTCGAACTCCTGCGTCACGCGCGGCTGGTTGTTGATCCGCGCGATCACGTCGCCGCGGGAGATGTCTATGTCGTCGGCCAACGTAATCGACACCGCCATCGGCGGAAAGGCCTCGGCCACAGGGCCGGTCGGCGAATCGATCGCGACGATCCGGCTGGTCTTGGCACTGGGCAGCACCACGATGTCGTCACCGACCTGCATTACGCCGCTGGCGACGGTGCCGGCGTAGCTGCGATGGTCACGGTGTTCGAGCGTCTGCGGCCGGATCACGTACTGAACCGGGAACCTGACGTCCACCAGGTTGCGGTCACCGGCGATGTACACCTCTTCCAGATGCGACAGCAGCGCGGGTCCCTCGTACCACGGCGTCTTGTCGGACTTGCTGACGACGTTGTCACCGAGCAACGCCGACATCGGGATCGTCGTGACGTCATGCACATTCAGCCGCGCGGCGAACGCGTGGAACTCGTCACGGATCTGCTCGAACCGGTCCTGGTTCCAGCCGATCAGGTCCATCTTGTTGACGGCCAGCACGATGTGCTGCACGCCCAGCAGCGACGCGAGGAACGCGTGCCGGCGCGACTGTTCGAGCAGTCCCTGTCGGGCGTCGACGAGCACGATCGCCAGTTGCGCGGTCGAGGTGCCGGTCACCATGTTGCGGGTGTACTGAGTGTGGCCCGGTGTGTCAGCGATGATGAATTTGCGCTTGGGCGTGGCGAAATAGCGATACGCGACGTCGATCGTGATGCCCTGCTCGCGTTCTGAGCGAAGCCCGTCGGTCACCAGCGCCAGGTCGGTGTAGTCGTTACCACGTTCCTTGGACGTACGCTCGACGGCCGCCAACTGGTCTTCCATCACGGCTTTGGAGTCATATAGCAGCCGGCCGATCAGCGTGGACTTGCCGTCATCGACGGACCCAGCGGTGGCGATGCGCAGCAGACTGGTCATCAGAAGTAGCCCTCCCGCTTGCGGTCTTCCATTCCCGCTTCGGAAATACGGTCGTCGGCGCGGGTGGCACCCCGTTCGGTGAGCCGGGACACCGCGGTTTCGGCGATGATGTCTTCGACTGTGGCGGCAGTGGATTCGACGCACCCGGTACAGGTGACGTCGCCGACGGTGCGGAACCGCACGCTGGCGTCGAAAACTTCTTCGGCGGGCGTCGGCTGCATGAAGCGGTGCACCGCCAGCAGCATGCCGTCGCGGACGAACACCGGCCGGCGGTGCGCGTAGTAGATCGCGGGCAGCGTGATGTTCTCGGCGCCGATGTAGGACCAGATGTCGTATTCGGTCCAGTTCGACAACGGGAACGCGCGGATGTGCTCACCCTTGTGGTGCCGGCCGTTGTAGAGGTTCCACAGTTCTGGGCGTTGGCCTTTCGGGTCCCACTGGCCGAACTCGTCACGGAACGAGAACACGCGCTCCTTGGCACGGGCCTTTTCTTCGTCGCGGCGGGCACCGCCGAACGCGGCGTCGAATTTGTTCTCGCGGATGGCGCGCAGCAGCGTGACCGTCTGCAGCGGGTTGCGTGACGGTCCGTTGTCGACCACGCGGCCGGCGTCGATGTCGTCTTGCACCGAGGCCACCACCAGCCGGATGCCGGATTCGGCGACCAACTCGTCGCGTGTCGCGATCACTTCGTCGAAGTTGTGTCCGGTGTCGACGTGCATGACGGGGAAGGGCGGACGGGCGGGGCGGAAGGCCTTGAGCGCCAGGTGCAGCATCACGATCGAGTCTTTGCCGCCGGAGAACAGCAGCACCGGCCGCTCGAACTCCGCTGCGACCTCGCGAATGATGTGAATGGCCTCGGCCTCCAACGACCTCAAGTGGCTGAGCTCGTAGTGCCCCGCCTCCAGGTGTGACGTCGCGGCGGTCATGAAGTACCTCGTAATTCTGGTCAATTTGGTCATGTTTATGGGGATTACCAATATCGAACCAAACGGCGTCGCGAGGTGTCAAGATCTCATAGGTCGCGAGGTGTCAAGATCTCATAGAAAGAAACGCAGAGCGCGTCAGTGGTGGCCGCTGAGCTGCCTGACCACGTGCCAGAAGTGGTGCTTCGCGATCACGTCGGTCTTGGCCTCGGAGGCGATGATCGCCCTGACGGTCCGTCGGCAGCGACCACATTGGGAGCCCGCGCCGCATGCGGCAGCCACTTGCCGCGACGTCGACGCGCCGCCCTCGACCGCGTCGCGCACGGCTTCCGTGGTGATGCCGAGGCACAAGCACACGTACATCAGCTCAACCACCTTGGGTCGTAGGTAAGGCTACGGTAACCGAGGCGGTGAACGTCTGTCTACCTTACCGAAAGTCTTACGGTTACAGTCGGGAAGCCGAATCCGCTGGTTCAGATGGAGGCAGATTGCCCGACAGAGGCTTTGAGCGTGTGGCGCTGGTCATCGGCGGTGCCTCAGGCATCGGCTGGGCGGTCGCGAAGGGACTGGCCGCGGACGGCTGCCGCGTCACCATCGCCGACCTCAACGCCGACGCCGCCAACCAGCGAGCCGGTGAGCTCGGCGTACCGCATACCGGCGCCGCCGTCGACGTCACCGACGAAGACGCCGTGGCCGCTCTGTTCGAGGACCTAGGGCCGCTCGACATCGTGGTCAACACGGCCGGAATCGGCGGAGTCGGGCGCATCACCGAATTGCCTCTCGAGCAGTTTCGTTCCGTCGTGGACGTCTGCCTGGTCGGCGGGTTCATCGTCACCAAGCACGCCGGCCGTCATCTCCGTGACGGCGGATCGCTGGTGTCGTTGACGTCGTTGAACGCGCGGCTGGCTGCGCCGGGGATGAGTGCCTACTGCGCCGCGAAGGCAGGGCTGGTGATGTTGACTCAGGTCGCCGCGCTGGAGCTCGCGTCGCGCGGCATCCGGGTCAACGCGGTGTCGCCGGGGTTCGTGGATACGCCGTTGACCGAAGGGGTCAAGCTGGTTCCCGGGACGCTCGAGGAGTACGTCGAGAACACCCCGCTCGGGCGCGTCGGCACGCCGCAGGACGTCGCGAATGCGGTGCTGTTCCTGGTCTCGGACAAAGCCTCGTGGATGACCGGTGAGGTGCTCGACCTCAACGGCGGCGCCCACCTCAAGCGTTATCCGGATGTGTTGGCGCACTTGGAAAAGATGATGTCGTCGACGTGACCCACTTCAGTGGAAAGCAAGCGCTTGTCACCGGCGCGGGTTCCGGTATCGGCGCGGCACTTTCGCGGGCGCTTGTCGCGGCGGGTGCCGACGTGGTCTGTACCGATATCGACGCCGACGCGGCCGAACGCACCGCCCACGTGTCAACCGGACCGGGCACCGCAACCTCGGGTCGCCTCGACGTCACCGACGCCGCCGCGGTACAGGCCGCCGTCGACGACGTCGTGTCGCGCACTGGCCGGCTGGACTTGATGCTCAACAACGCCGGCATCGTCTGGGGCGGCGACACCGAACTGCTCACGCTGGACCAGTGGGACACGATCATCGACGTCAACATCCGCGGCGTTGTGCACGGCATCGCCGCCGCCTACCCGGTGATGATCCGCCAAGGACACGGCCACATCGTCAACACCGCGTCGATGGCGGGGTTGGTCCCGGCGGGTCGGCTCACCAGTTATGCGATGACCAAGCACGCCGTGGTCGGGCTGTCGTTGGCGCTCCGTTCCGAGGCCGCCGCACGCGGTGTCGACGTGCTGGTGGTCTGCCCCGGGGCCGTGGAGACGCCGATTCTCGACAAAGGCGCAGTGGGAGATTTCGAAGGCCGCAGCTTCTTCCTCACCGGCGTGCGCAGTCAGACCGGGTATGACCCGGACCGATTGTCCCGTGACGTGCTGCGCGCCATTGAGCGAAACCGGGGCATCCTTGTCGTGCCGAAAATTGCCTACGCGGGATGGCTTTTCGTTCGGTTAGCGCCGAATCTCATGCAACGCGCGTCGGCCCGCATGATCGCGCGAAGGCGGCAACTGCGATGAGCTTGCCAATGCCCGGGCGCCCCACCGATGTCACCAGCGCGTGGCTCTCCGCCGCGCTCAGCGCCGGCGGCGAGACCGTAGAGGTCACGGATGTCGACGTCGTTCCTGTCGGCACCGGTCAGACCGGCGCGACGTACCGCATCGCGGCGACGTATGCCGCCAATCCCGCAGGCTTGCCTGACACGTTCGTGATCAAGCTGCCGGTGCAAGACGACGCTGTCAAGGGTGGCGTGACACTGGGTTATCTCAGCGAGGTCGCGTTCTACGCCAGGGTGGCAGACAAGATGGCTGTCCCGACGCCGAGGTGCTTCTACTCCGACATCGCCAATGAGGGCGCGGATTTCGCGCTGCTGCTCGAGGACATGTCGCCGGCCGTCCAAGGCGACCAGATCGTCGGCGCGACTGCCGAGCAGGCACAGTTGGCGGTGACAGGGCTGGCCGGACTGCACGGGCCGAGCTGGTGCGACCCGACGTGGCTGGACCTCGCCGAGGTGGCGATGCCCAAGCCCGGCGACGAGCCGGCGATCAGAGGGCTGGGTGACATCG
>DASWBF010000200.1:0-4900 GCA_036390735.1 Mycobacterium sp.
GCTGGGCGAGATCTCCTACGAGATCTTCCTGCTGCACGTGATCGTGATGGAGATCGCGATGGTGTCGGTGCTGCGCTGGCCGGTGTACACCGGCTCGATGTGGGGCCTGTTCGCGGTGACGCTGGCGATGACGGTCCCGCTGGCTTGGGTGCTGCATCGCCTCACCCGGCCGCGGGTGCGGGCCTAGGTTCGGCTCGCGATGAACACCTGCGGGCTCAATCGCTGCCTGCGCAGGTCCACTTTGATCCGCGGGTCTGCGTAGGCGGCGAGCGCCCGCAGCGCGGACGGGCTGTAGGCGCGCATCGAGCTGATGAAACCGTCGTGTGCGAACGGGATTGCCAGGAACGGCACGAACGTCGCCAATTTCACGATATGCAGCAGCGACGGCAACCGAGGCAGGTCGATGATCATGAGCTTTTCGGCCACCCGGGTGCCTTCGAAGATCACCTGCGCGGCCTGCGCCGGCGGCAGGTGGTGGAACGACAACGCCATCACCGCCAGGTCGAAATAGCCGTCGGGCGAATCGATTTCGGTCGCATCGGCCACATGCACCACCGCGCGCGGATGGCTGCCGAGCTCGCCCGCGGCGATGTCCAGCACCGACGTCGCGTCGATGTCGGTGACGGTCACCCGGGCAGTCGGATGCTGCTCGAGCAGCTTGCGGGACAGCCCGCCGTGGCCCGCGCCCAGTTCGAGGATCTTCGGATCGGCCACGTCGGCGAGCTCGTCGAGCACCAGGTAGGCGAACCGCTCATGATTTTTGAACACGTCGCCGGTCCACTCCAGGGCACGTACCACGCTGCGCTTGATCCGCTCGTCGACGTCGTCGCGGTCGAGGTATTCGCGACAGCCGGTCTCGAGGCGGCGGTCCAGCCACGACGCATCGGGCCCGCCTCGCGGCATAGCGTCGATGTCGGCGACGGGGATCTCAACGGTTCCCATAGTTGACATCATGGACGACTAGCCGCACGCACGACAGGAGCATCTGAGTGGCCGACTTCGTCGCCTCGATTGACCAGGGCACCACCAGCACCCGCTGCATGATCTTCGATCAGTCCGGTTCGGAGGTGGGGCGTCATCAGCTGGAGCACGAGCAGATCCTGCCGAAGGCCGGCTGGGTCGAGCACAACCCCGTCGAGATCTGGGAGCGCACCACGTCGGTGCTGATGTCGGCGCTGAACAACACGAACCTCAGCGACACCGACCTCGCCGCGCTCGGCATCACGAATCAACGCGAGACCACTGTCGTGTGGAATCGCAAGACCGGGCGGCCGTACCACAACGCGATCGTCTGGCAGGACACCCGCACGGACAAGATCGCGTCGGCGTTGGACCGCGACGACCGCGGCGACGTGATCCGGCGCAAGGCCGGGCTGCCGCCGGCAACGTACTTCTCGGGGGGCAAGCTGCAATGGATCCTCGAGAACGTCGACGGCGTCCGGGACGCAGCGGAGAACGGTGACGCGGTCTTCGGCACGACGGACAGCTGGGTCGTGTGGAACCTGACCGGCGGCCCGCGCGGCGGCGTGCACGTCACCGACGTCACCAACGCCAGCCGCACGATGCTGATGAACCTGGAGACGCTGGACTGGGACGACGAGCTGCTGTCGTTGTTCGGGATTCCGCGAGCGATGCTGCCCGAGATCAAGCCGTCGTCGTCGCCGGACCCGTACGGGATGACGCATCCGTCCGGGCCGCTGGACAACGAGGTGCCGCTGACCGGCATTCTCGGTGACCAGCAGGCGGCGATGGTCGGCCAGGTCTGCCTCGAGCAGGGCGAGGCCAAGAACACGTACGGCACCGGGAATTTCTTGTTGCTCAATACCGGCGAGGACATCGTCCGCTCGGAGAACGGGCTGCTGACGACGGTGTGCTACCAGTTCGGGGACGCCAAACCGGTGTACGCGCTGGAGGGTTCGATCGCGGTGACCGGTTCGGCCGTGCAGTGGCTGCGCGACCAACTGGGCATCATCAGCGGCGCCGCGCAGAGCGAGGCGCTGGCCCGTCAGGTCGACGACAACGGCGGCGTGTACTTCGTGCCGGCGTTCTCGGGGCTGTTCGCACCGTACTGGCGCTCCGATGCGCGCGGCGCGATCGTGGGGCTGTCCCGGTACAACTCGAATGCGCATTTGGCCCGCGCGACGCTGGAGGCGATCTGCTACCAGAGCCGCGACGTCGCCGACGCGATGGAAGCCGACTCCGGCGTCCACCTCGAGGAACTGAAGGTCGACGGCGGCATCACCGCCAACGACCTGTGCATGCAGATCCAGGCCGACGTGCTCGGTGTCGACGTGGTGCGGCCGGTGGTCGCGGAGACGACCGCGTTGGGCGCGGCCTATGCGGCCGGGCTGGCGGTGGGCTTCTGGTCGGATCCCTCTGAGCTGCGGGCGAATTGGCAGGAGGACAAGCGCTGGTCGCCGAACTGGAGCGAGGACCAGCGGGAGTTTGCGTACGCGGGCTGGAAGAAGGCCGTCGAACGCACGCTGGACTGGGTCGACGTCTGACTCACGCTCGCGGCACGGAATTGTCAGTCGGTTTCGCCGAGCACGCCGTAGACGTCGCGACGCGCGCTGTTGACGATGTCGACGATGCGCTTCTGCTGGTCGGGCGTGGCGGCGTGCGCCGCTTGGAAGACCGCGCCGGCGAGCTGCTCCAAGGCCGACCGCAGGTTGACCTCGTTGGGGTCAGCACCCTCGGCGATCTCCGTCCACGGCGGGGTCTGCGCCTTGGCGGCGGTTTCCCGGCCGTCGTCGGTGAGCTCGAAAAGCCGCTTGCTGCCGCCTGATTCGGCGGCAACGATCAGTCCCTCGTCGACGAGCAGTTGCAGCGTCGGGTAGACCGAGCCGGGGCTGGGTCGCCACAGGCCGTTGCTGCGCTCGCCGATCTCCTGGATCATCTCGTAGCCGTGCATCGGTCGCTCGGCCAGCAGCGCCAGGATCGCCGCGCGGACATCGCCGCGCCGGCTGCGACCGCGACCGCGGCCGCGACCACGCGGACCGCCCCGGTGGCCGGGACGCGGACCGCCAGGTCCGAAGCCGAACTCGACGCCGGGCCCGAACGGACCGCCGCGGTGCGCGGCCGCCTGCGCGCGGGAGTGGTCTCGGGCGAAACCGCGCACTTCGCGTCGGGCTTCGCGCCGGGCCTGGTGCATGGCGCGGCGGCTGCGCGGATCAAAGGGGCCGAAGCCGAATTCCTCAGCGGGTGGGCCCGCGTGCGGGCCCTCGAATGGTTCAGTCATGTGAATCTCGTTTCTCGTTCTGTGCGCGTGCGCCGGATGCGCATCGCGATAGCTCGACGATATATCGGAATCTATCGAGATGCAACACTGGGCCGGTACCCGACGTTGACTCTGCGGCCAGGGCGGGAAAGTTCGAGTGGGCTACGCCCTCAGCGCAGAGTTAACGCTTGTCGAGTTCGTCGAGCACCCAGCTCGCCCACTCCGACTCCATCCGGGTGGACCGCAGGCCGTTTTCCAGCGCCGCGCGTGCGAAGAACGCCTTGTCGCCCCGCGACCAGTCGTAGGAGTCGCGGATCTGCTCGTAGCGCTTGTGCTCGCTGTCGGCGTGGGCGCGCAGCGCGGTCAGGTACTTTCGTGCCTGCTCGCAGGGCATTTCGTCGAGCAAGAAAACCCGCAACAGCTGCGCGCTGCGGAACACCGGGTCGTCCTGTGGCGACGTCAGCCAGCGGTGCAGTTCAACGCGTCCCGCATCGGTGATTGCGTACTCCTTGCGCCCGCGCGGGCCGACCTCTGACACCTCGATCAGGCCGGCGTCCGCCAGCTTGTTCAGCTCGGCGTACAGCTGGCTCTGGGTCGCGGGCCACACGTTGGCCATCGAAGCCTCGAACACCTTGAGCAGGTCGTATCCGCTGGCGGGACCACGGGACAGCAGGCCGAGCGCAGCATGTCGCAAACTCACGGCAGCATTTTACCGTCCGATATTGACATGTCACTAGTGGAATGTCATAGTCGACAACCATGACCCGAACCGCAGAAACCGTCGTCCCATTTTTCCGTCGAGGCAATTACGCCCCGGTGGCCGACGAACTGACTGCATTCGACTTACTCGTCGAGGGTTCGATCCCTCCCGAACTCAACGGCTGGTATCTGCGCAACGGCCCCAACCCGCGACAGTCCACGCAGCACTGGTTCACCGGCGACGGCATGATTCACGGAGTGCGGCTGGAGAACGGCCACGCCGCGTGGTACCGAAATCGCTGGGTACGGACCGAGAGTTTTGACAACCCGTTCCCCGTCTACAACGCCGACGGCACCCGCAACCTGCACTCCAGCGTCGCAAACACACACGTCGTCAGGCATGCCGGCAAGACTCTCGCGCTCGTCGAGTCGTCGCTGCCGTACGAGATCACCAACGACCTCCAGACGCTGGGCGCGCCTACGACTTCGGCGGCAAGCTCGTCGACTCGATGACCGCCCACCCCAAGATCTGCCCAACCACAGGCGAATTGCACTTCTTCGGTTACGGCAACATCTTTGCGCCGCATGTGACCTATCACCGGGCCGACGCGAACGGCGAGCTGACCATCATGTTGGTTCTCAAACTGCGTGGCGGACGACGATGCCTCTACCTGCGGCTTTGCGAAATTCTCACCGAAATGGCGGATGAGTTTTTCGCATCTTCGTGGCGGATCCTACCACTGAGGTTTTCTCACTTGGGACGTGAGAGTCTGGTGTGACTGGTGGTTCTGGTGTGTCGTGACCGATGGACGTGGGGTCCTTGCTCGAGGATCGGTTTCGACCAAAAACCCTTGTGCCCCAAGAGGACCCCACGTGTTCACCTACTCTGCCATCTGCGACGTGCCCGAACAAACGCTGTTGCATGTGACCGCGTTGCTGCGCGCGCACCGACACGAGATCGGCACCCGGACCGGACGACGCGCG
>DASWBF010000201.1:0-2182 GCA_036390735.1 Mycobacterium sp.
CGCCCCCGCCCGGACGACGGCCCTGGCAACCGGCCCATGCCCCGTAAACCCCTTTCCAAACACGTTCTTAGAGACGTTCGACCACCCAGTCGACGCATTCGGTGAGCGCGCTGACGTCGTCGGGCTCGACGGCCGCGAACATCGCCACCCGCAACTGGTTGCGGCCGAGTTTGCGGTACGGCTCGGTGTCGACGATGCCGTTGGCCCGCAGCACCTTGGCGACCGCGTTCGCGTCGACCTCGTCGGCGAAGTCGATGGTGCCGACCACCTGTGACCGCAAGTTGGGATCGGTGACGAACGGCGTCGCATACGACGATGCCTCCGCCCACGAGTACAGCCGCTGCGACGAGTCGGCGGTGCGCTTGACCGCCCAGTCCAGGCCGCCGTTGCCCAACATCCAGTCAAGCTGCTCGGCCAGCAGCACCAGCGTGCCGATCGCCGGCGTGTTGTACGTCTGGTCCTTGCGGCTGTTGTCCACGGCGATGGGCAACGACAGGAAGTCCGGCGCCCAGCGCCCGGACGCGGCGATCGACTCGATGCGTGCAAGCGCGGCCGGGCTCAGCAGCGCCAGCCACAACCCGCCATCGCTGGCGAAATTCTTTTGTGGCGCAAAGTAATACGCGTCGGCGTCAGCCAGGTCGACCGGCAGGCCACCCGCCCCGGAGGTGGCGTCGATCAGGATCAGCGCGCTCCCCGAGCCAGCGGGCCGGCGCACCGGGACGGCCACACCGGTCGAAGTTTCGTTGTGCGCCCAGGCGATGGCGTCGACCGACGGATCCGAGCGCGGCTCCGGTGCGCTGCCCGGTTCGGCCTTGTCGACGATTGGGTCGCCGATGAACGGATTCTTCTCCACCGCTGCAGCGAACTTGGAACTGAACTCGCCATAGGCCAGGTGCAGCGACCGCTTGTCGATCAACCCGAACGCGGCGGCGTCCCAGAATGCGGTCGCGCCGCCGTTGCCGAGCACCACCTCGTAACCGTCGGGAAGCGAGAACAGTTCGGCCAATCCCGACCGCACTCGACCGACCAGGTTCTTGACCGGGGCCTGGCGATGGGACGTGCCGAACAGCGGCGCCGCGGTGGTGGCCAGGGCCTGCAGCTGCTCGGGGCGCACCTTCGACGGGCCCGATCCGAATCGGCCGTCGTTGGGCTTAATGGAGTCGGGAATGGTGGGCGTCGGTTCGGCCATGGGTTCCAGGCTAGTGATCCGCTGACGGCGCCAGATCAGGAGGTTGCCGGCATAGTGCGTGGAGCCTGGCCGTATCCACGCTTCGCCTTCGGAGTTACCCGCTGTCGCTGGTTGTCGATGCGTTCATAACCCGAATAGAGGTTCGGAATGACACGATACTGGCGTGAACCAGGGCGGGGAGGGCCACGCGGCAAACGCTGACGGCGCCTCTGGGGACATTGCCTCGATCGACGAGCTGATTGATCGGGCGGTTGGGGCTGTCAACTGCGGTGATCGGGTGAGCGCGAGTGCGTTGGCGGGGCAGGTTTTGGCCGTCGACCGCGAGAATCCCGACGCCGAGGACTTGCTGGCCGCTCCCGGGGATGTGGGTGAGATTCGGCGGTTGACGATTCTGTTCGCGGATCTGGTGGATTCGACGCGCTTGTCGACCCGGGTCGAGCCCGAGACGTATCGGACGCTGGTGGGTCGCTACCGCGACATGGTGCTGGGAGTCGTGGACCGCTTCGAGGGCCATGTCGGCTCGATAAAGGGTGATGGGGTGCTGGCGGTGTTCGGTCATCCCAAAGCGCATGAGAACGATGTCCGCCGGGCGGTGCTGGCGGCACTGGAAATCACCCGCGAGGTGGCCTGGCTCGGTGAGCAAGCGAAGCGCCGGTTCGGGGTGGACATCGCCGTGCGGGTCGGGGTGCACCGCGGGCTGGTGTATCTGGACACTGCCCAGGACGACGTATACGGGTTGGCCGCCAATTTGGCCGAACGGGTGTCCGGTTTTGCCCCGCCGGGCACCGTAGTGGTCTCCGAGGCGGTCGCGCCGCTGGTTGGCGAGGCGTTCGAGCTGCAGGCCCGCCCGCCCGCAGTGGTCAAGGGTGCGGAGGGGCCGATCACTTACCACCTGGTGTTGGGTGAGTGCGCCGACGCGGGCCGTGTGGGCGTGGGCCGTGGTCCGCTTATCGGCCGTGACCGTGAGTTGGCGCGGCTGCAGAGGAGCTGGGC
>DASWBF010000202.1:0-2155 GCA_036390735.1 Mycobacterium sp.
TTCGGCAGCATCCGACAGCACTTTCGGCCCCGTCGTCATCTGATCAGCGCGCCCGAATGGCGAACCGAGATGACCAACCGCTTCGCGGTCTGGAACCAGATCATTACCGCCGCAGCGGCTTGAAAGACGCAGTCAGCCACCCTCTTTTGCCAGCCGGTCCACTCACATCGACTGCGCCACAAGCATTCCCAAATAACTTGACGATGCCCACTGCTGTGCTGCCCAACCTCGAAAACGCCACCACGCTGGCGTTCACGGTCGAGCCGGGCACCGGCTCGGTCAAGCCGACCGGTCAGGTGGTCGCCGAGTTGCCGCTCACCTGAGCGTCGCCGCCGCGGCCTCGGCGATGACGTCGGCGGCGTTTCCTCGCCGACGCCACGCCCGCACCTGCCGCATCGCTCCGTTGCCCTCCCCCGCCAGCCGCGCCACCTCGTCGGACACCCGGCGGTACTCGCCCAACTTGTCCAGCGCGGGCCGTACATGCGCGGCGAACTCGACCAGAAGGTCACGCGTCGGCACTGCCCGAAGCCCACCGGGAAGGTCGATCGCCCGCCCGTCCAGACCGTCACGCGCGGCTTTCCAGTACGCGGCCCGCAACGTTTCGGCGGCCACGCGTGGCGGTGCTCCGCCGCGCTCGAACTCATCGAGCGCGGTCATGACCGCCGCCCGAATCAACGTCGCTAACAGCACCGTCTCGGCAACGGTCGACGGCACGTCGGCCACCCGCACTTCGATGGTCGGGAATCTCGACGACGGCCGCACATCCCAATACACCATGCCGTCGTCGAGCACGGCGCCCGTGTCCATCAGCATCCGCACGGTCGCGTAGTAGTCCTCGACCGATTCGAAGAACGGAGGCGGGCCTGCGCTGGGCCACCGCGCCCACAGGATGCTGCGCCAACTGGCGTAACCGGTCTCGGCGTTGCGATAGATCGCGGAGTTGGCGGTCAACGCCAAAAGCAGTGGTAGCCATGGCCGCAACCGGTTGCTGACCTGGACCGCCGCCTCCCGGTTTGGTACCGCGACGTGCACATGGCAGCCGCAGATGCCTTGCTCGTGGGCGATCATGCCGAAGTTCTCGCCGATCTTGCGGTACCGCGGCGTGTCGGTGATCGGGAAGTGGTGCGGCACCGAGGGCGGGAGCGCCACCGCGAGCAACCGCGCGCCGCACGCTGATGCCGCATCCGCTGCGGCACGGCGCAGCCTTGTCAGCTCCACGCGGAGTTCGTCACTGGTGGCGACGACGCGGGAGGTCGTCTCGACCTGGCAGCTGGTGAGTTCGAGCTGAAGTTGCACGCCACGTGCCTCAGCCTGCGCAGCGACCGCTTGATTGGCGGCGACCGGTTCGCCGGTGTCATTATCGACGAGGAGGAACTCCTCTTCGACTCCAATCGTCGGATGCTCGTCCATGGTGCATGCCATTCTTCCACCGATGCTGGGAAGTCACTGAAGCCGAGGCGATTTCACCGCATTATGCGCCGGAATGTGGCGCTGACGTGTCATAGTGACTTCACGCGACATCGGATGCGGGAGGGTCGGGGTGGCCAAATCCGTTGGGTCAGCAAACATTATCTGTTGCGCGTTGACGTTGCTGGTCGGAACAGTTGGTTGTTCGAACCCCCCGAAAACTGTCACCAAAGAAGACGTCGCCAACCAGATCAAGCAGAAGAAATGGGACGAGGCGGGCAACAAGCCGGAATCCGTGTCGTGTCCGATCGATCTCAGGCCGGTCGTGGGGGCGAAAGTGGTGTGCGAGATGACGATCAACGGCCAAGCGGTGTTCGTCGACGTCACCGTCTCGGGCATTGATGGCGACAACGTACAACTCGACATGCGGGGGCATCGTTGACGCCAGCGAAACAACAGGCGATTCTGACCTGATGGGTGCAGAACAGCAGTCACGAAAGCTCGGCGATCCGGTGGCGCGGCTGCTGCGGCTGCCGGTGTCGACCAAAGAGTTCATCGAGAAGATCGTCACGGGAAGCGTCAACGAATCCGGCCGGCGAACGCTACACGTGCTCTTCACCACGTGGGACCTGGCGGGCGGTGGACCGTTCGCGGCCAGTGCCGTCGCGTCCACCGGCATGGCGAAGACCGTCGACATCGTCGAGAAGAGCCTGACGGTTCCCGTTTTCAGCCCGCTGCTGAAGAAGTT
>DASWBF010000203.1:0-11161 GCA_036390735.1 Mycobacterium sp.
AAAACCAGAACCAAGACCCTGTTTATCGGAAACTCAGGCTAGGCGCGGACTAGGCCTGGTATCTGATGATCGTGGTGCGGCTGATCTCCAGCAGCAGCCGCTGACGTAGCCGCTCGGGCGCTTTCTCACCGCCGCACTTAGCCGCGATGAGCTGCTTGATGCGCTCCTCGACGCCGTAATGGCGCAGGCAGCCGGGGCAGGCCTCAAGGTGGTGGCGCAGCTTGTCGCGGGTCTCGGGCGTGCACTCCCCGTCGAGGAGTGTCCACACCTCGGCCATCACGGCCGCGCAGTCGGGATGTTCGGGGTCGACAGGGCCAACAGGCGAACGAAACTCGCTGTCGCTCACGATGACACCTCTTCCGTCGTGTGCCCGCGCAGGAATCCGCGTTCCCTCGCCACATCGGCGAGCAGGCTACGCAGCTGACGCCTGCCGCGATGCAGCCGCGACATCACCGTCCCGATCGGCGTGTCCATGATCTCGGCGATCTCCTTGTACGGGAAGCCTTCGACGTCGGCGTAGTACACGGCCATCCGGAATTCCTCCGGCAGCGCCTGCAATGCCTCTTTGATCTCACTGTCAGGCAGCGCCTCGAGCGCCTCGACCTCCGCTGAGCGCAGCCCCGTGGACGAATGCTCCGCGTTGGCCGCCAGCTGCCAGTCGGTGATCTCCTCGGTCGGATACTCCGCCGGCTGCCGCTGCCGCTTGCGGTAGCTGTTGATGTAGGTGTTGGTCAGGATTCGGTACAGCCACGCCTTGAGGTTGGTGCCCTCTTTGAACGACCGGAAGCCGGCGTAGGCCTTGACCATCGTCTCTTGCAGCAGGTCTTCGGCGTCGGCGGGATTGCGCGTCATCCGCAGCGCACCGCCGTAGAGCTGGTCGATCAGCGGGATCGCGTCGCGTTCGAAGCGTGCGGTCAGCTCGGCGTCGGTCTCTTGCCGGGGCTGCTCCGACGGCGCGACACCGTCCGACGATGCGTCACCCGCACCATCGACGTCGGTCATTACGGTCCCTCTCCACGCGTCGTCGAACGCCCACACCGGTCGTTCGAGGCACGCCGTCGTCACCCAGACTCCTTGCTCAATCGTAGAACCGCCGAGCCGCTAGGCCCTGACTGCACCCAACAACGCCAGTTCAGTTCGTCGACATTCCCCGCCGAGGCGGTAACTGGCGCGGGAAACTGCGAGTGCGCACCACGTGGAATACCGTTTCGGCACGGGGCTAGGGTCGTCGCCATGTCCCTTTCCGGCAAGACCATGTTCGTCTCGGGTGCCAGCCGTGGTATCGGCCTCGCGATCGCCAAGCGCGCGGCGGCAGACGGCGCCAACATCGCGCTGATCGCCAAGACCGCGGAACCCCACCCCAAGCTGCCCGGCACCATCTACACCGCCGCCAAGGAGATCGAAGAGGCCGGCGGTCAAGCGCTGCCGATCGTCGGCGACATCCGCGACGGCGACGTGGTGGTCGGCGCAGTGGCCAAGGCGGTGCAGCAGTTCGGCGGCATCGACATCTGCGTCAACAATGCCTCGGCGATCAACCTGGGCTCGATCACCGAGGTGCCGCTCAAGCGCTTCGACCTGATGAACGGCATCCAGGTGCGGGGGACCTATGCGGTGTCGCAGGCATGCCTTCCGCACATGAGGGGCCGGGAGAACCCACACATTCTGACGCTGTCCCCCCCGGTCAGGCTGGAAAAGAAGTGGCTGACACCAACCGCGTACATGATGGCCAAGTACGGGATGACGCTGTGCGCGCTCGGGATGGCCGAGGAACTGCGCGACGAGGGCATCGCGTCCAACACGTTGTGGCCGCGGACGACGGTGGCCACCGCGGCGGTGCTGAACCTGCTCGGCGGCGAGGAGGCGATGTCCCGGTCGCGCAAGCCGGAGGTGTACGCGGACGCCGCGTACGTCGTCGTCAACAAGCCCGCCCGCGAATACACCGGCAACACGCTGCTGTGTGAGGACGTGCTGGTGGAAAACGGCGTCAGCGACCTGTCGGTGTACGACTGCGTCCCCGGCAGCACCTTGGGCGTCGACCTGTGGGTGGACACCCCCAACCCGCCGGGGTACAGCGGCTGATGTTCTTCGCGCAAGCGCTCATCACCGCCACCTAGAGCAGCGTCGCCTGGCGCCCCTGCGGCTCGGCCGGCTCGATCAGCTCCGGGCCGTTGTTGCGCACGTTGTTGACCAGGGTCGAGACTTCGCGAATTTCAATCCGGTCGAGGTCGCCATGCCCGCGCAGGAGTCCCTCGTCTATCGGGGCGTCCGGGTCGAGCCAGCGGTCCCAGTCGCTTTCACTGATTGTCAGCGGCATCCGGTCGTGGATCTCGGCGAGCGGACCCGCGGCATCGGTGGTGATGATCGTGCAACTCAACAGCGGCGCAACATCTTTCGCCGCGTCTTTCGGACGCCACGTCGACCACAGCCCCGCCATCAACAGCAGCTCGCCGTCACCGGCATGCATGTAGAACGGGGTCTTGCGCGCCTTCTTGCCCGCCACCGTCTCCGGATTGGCCCGCCACTCATACCAGCCGTCCATCGGAACGAGGCAGCGCTTGCTCTTCGCCGACGAACGGAACGCCGGCGACGTGGTCACCTTCTCGGCGCGCGCGTTGATCAGCAGGGGACCCTTGCCGTCCGGCGCCCCGTCGGGTCCGGCCTTGGCCCACGGCGGCACCAGTCCCCACCGCATCAACCGCAGCCGGCGCGCCGCGTCGTCGTCGGGTTCGGTGTGCCGGCTCACCACCGATGCGATCGTCGTCGTCGGCGCGACGTTGTAGTTGGGACCCGCGCTGCCCTTCTGCGCCGATGTGGCCTCGTCGATCGCGTGGATCTTCTCGGCCAACAGCTTCGGATCGGTGGTCACCGCGAATCGCCCGCACATGGCTCCATGGTGGCATCGTCGCCCGACACGCGATGATGGAGCCGTGAGTACCTGCGGACGCTGGCCGGCCCCGACAGCACCGGCCCCCGTGCACGCCACGGTCGCCGTCCCAGGCTCGAAGTCACAGACCAACCGCGCTTTGGTGCTCGCGGCGCTCGGTGATGGAACGTCGACGGTCACCGGCGCGCTGCGCAGCCGCGACACCGACCTGATGATCGGTGCTCTGGGCACGCTCGGATTGGACGTCGAGGACTTCGACACGGACGTCACTGTGTCGGGCCAGATCGACCCGGGCCCCCATGCGACCGTCGACTGCGGGCTGGCCGGAACCGTGCTGCGTTTCGTGCCGCCGCTGGCCGCGCTGGGCAGCTCAGCCGTCACCTTCGACGGCGACGAGCAGGCCCGCGCCCGGCCGATCGCGCCGCTGCTCGACGCGTTGCGGACGCTCGGCGTGGACGTAGACGGCACCGCGTTGCCGTTCGTCGTGCGCGGCAGCGGCTCAGTGACAGGGGGCCTCGTCGAGATCGACGCATCGGCGTCGTCGCAGTTCGTGTCGGGACTGCTGCTGTCGGGCGCGGCGTTCGACGACGGCCTGACGGTGGTGCACACCGGCGCCAGCCTTCCGTCGTCGCCGCACATTGCGATGACCGTCGCGATGCTGCGCGACGCCGGCGTGGACGTCGACGATTCCCAGCCGCGCCGCTGGCGGGTCGCGCCGGGCGCGATCGCCGCCCGGCAGTGGCGCATCGAGCCCGACCTCTCCAACGCGGTGCCCTTTCTCGCCGCGGCCGCGGTGACGGGCGGCGCCGTGCGCATCGAGAGCTGGCCGCTGGCCAGCACCCAACCGGCCGGCCACATTCTCGACCTGCTGCGCAAGCTCGATTGCACTGTGCTGCAAACGGATTCGCATCTCGACGTCCAGGGTCCAACCAGCTACGGGGGCATCGATGCCGAGCTGCGCGACGTCGGCGAGTTGACCCCCGCGGTGGCGGCACTGGCCGCGTTGGCGACACCGGGCTCGGTCTCCCGGTTGACCGGCGTCGCCCACCTGCGCGGCCACGAGACCGACCGGCTGGCCGCGCTCGCGGCAGAGATCAACAACCTCGGCGGCAACTGTGAGGAGACCGCCGACGGGCTGGTGATCACGGCCGCGCCCCTGCACGGCGGCACCTGGCACTCGTACGCCGACCACCGGATGGCGATGGCGGGCGCGATCGTCGGCCTTCGGGTGCCCGAGGTGGCCGTCGACGATGTCGACACCACCGCCAAGACGCTGCCGGCCTTCCCACAGATGTGGGCCGACATGCTGGCCGGCCAGGATCCCACGCGTTGAGGCCTGGGGACTACGACGAGTCCGACGTCCGGGTGCGCTCGGGCCGGGGCTCTCGCCCGCGAACCAAGACCCGCCCCGAGCACGCCGACGCGCGCGCGGCGATGGTGGTGACCGTCGACCGGGGCCGCTGGGGGTGCGTGTTGGACAACGACCCGTCACAGCAGGTCACCGCGATGCGGGCGCGCGAACTGGGCCGCACCCCGATCGTGGTGGGCGACGACGTCGACCTGGTCGGTGACCTGTCGGGGCGCCCGGACACGCTGGCGCGGATCGTGCGCCGCGGACCTCGACGGACCGTGCTGCGGCGCACTGCCGACGACACCGACCCGACCGAGCGGGTGGTGGTCGCCAACGCCGACCAGCTGCTGATCGTGGTCGCACTGGCCGACCCACCGCCGCGCACCGGGCTGGTGGACCGAACGCTGATCGCCGCCTACGCCGGCGGGTTGGCGCCGATCCTGTGCCTGACCAAGACCGATTTGGCGTCGCCGGAGCCGTTCGCGTCGCAGTTCGCCGACTTGGACCTGACCGTGACGACGGCGGGTCGCGACGATCCACTGGACGTCGTCGCGCCGCTGTTGGCGGGGAATGTGACGGTGTTGCTGGGCCACTCCGGGGTGGGCAAGTCCACGTTGGTGAATCGCCTTGTGCCGCAAGCGGATCGGGCCATCGGCGAGGTGACGGGTGTGGGCAAGGGGCGGCACACGTCGACGCAGTCAGTGGCGTTGCCGCTGCCGGAGTCAGGGTGGGTGATCGACACGCCGGGTATCCGGTCGTTCGGGCTGGCCCACATCGAACCCGACGACGTGCTGCTGGCGTTCTCCGACCTGGCGGAGGCGATCAAGGACTGCCCCCGCGGGTGCGGGCACCTCGGTCCGCCCGCCGATCCGGAATGCGCGCTGGACGCGTTGGAGGGTCCGGCGACGCGACGGGTGACGGCGGCCCGCCGGCTGCTGCGGGTGCTGACGGAAACCTAGCCTCACCTGCATCGTTTTGGGGGAGGTCGTCCCCGCCCTTACGATGCGATGCAGTGTTGAACGCGGCGTCGCGGCAGCGGTGATCAGGCTGCCAGCCGCAGGCGACGGGCAGGCATTGGACCGCCCAGGGCGCTGAATGTAGACGAGAGGAACCGAAGTGAAGACTCGTGCCGGCAGGATAGTTGGCCTTACTGCGGCCGCGACCGCGATCGCGTTGTCGATGGGCGTGACGGTGACGGCACATGGCGATCCCGAACCGTCACCGACGCCGACAACGACGACGACGACGACGACGACGTTGCAGCCACCCGACCCTCAGGGTCCCGGGTGCGACGCGTACAAGAAGCAGGTCCCGACCGGTAACGGTTCGTTCGCCGGGATGGCGACCGAATCGCTGACTGCCGCGGTGGCCAGCAACCCGATGCTGACGACGCTGAACGCGGCTATCTCGGGACAGCTCAACCCGGCGGTCAACCTGGTCGGCACGCTGAACGCCGGTACGTACATTCTGTTCGCCCCGGTCGACGATGCGTTCGCGCAGCTGCCGCCCGGACAGCTCGACGCGCTGAAGGCCGATCCCACGGCGCTGAGCAACCTCCTCAGCTACCACGTCGTTCTGGGTCAGCTCTATCCAGAGGACGTGCACGGCAAGCTGACCACGCTGCAGGGCAACCAAGTCACCGTCAGCGGAAAGGGCGGCGACATCAAGGTCGACGACACCGCCAAGGTGGTCTGCGGCGGAATCACGACCGCTAACGGCGTGATCTACATGATCGACACCGTGTTGAATCCCGCGAACTCAATCGCATCGACCACGACGTCGACCACGACGTCGCCGACCTCGTCAACCACCACCACCTCGACCGAGACGAGTGCGGCCGAGACACCGACGACGACGCAGGCCCCGCCTCGCTAGGCGTGTTAGTGCCGAGGCGGTAACCACCGCGGAAAAGCACGAGTACACCCCGCGTGGAATACCGTTTCGGCGCACGGGGGTTAGGCGGCTTGGCGGGCTTCCCGTCGGCTCTGGCGCCAACCGCGCACGGTCGCGATCGCGGTCTTGAGGCCGCGGCGCCGTCCCGTCGCAGGGTCGGTACCGACGAATCCGGGTTCCAGCTCGGCGAACATCCTCTCGCTGCGCGTCTCCGGTGCGTCGTCGGCGGTCGCGCTCAGGTATTCGTTCGGCAGCGACAGTTTGGCGATCGTGCGCCACGCCTTGCCGTACTGCACAAGGAATGAGCCGGTGGTGTAGGGCAGGTCGTACTTGTCGCAGATCTGGCGCACCTTTACCGAGATCTCGGCCAGCCGGTTGCTCGGCAGATCGGGGTACAGGTGATGCTCGATCTGATACGACAGGTTGCCCGTCATGAACCCCATTACCGGGCCCGCGTCGATGTTCGCGCTGCCAAGCATCTGGCGCAGGTACCACTCGCCCTTGGTCTCGCCCTCCATGTCGCTCTTGGTGAATTTCTCTGCGCCGTCAGGGAAATGGCCGCAGAAGATCACCGCGTTGGCCCACACGTTGCGGATGACGTTGGCAATCGCGTTGGCGGTGGCGGTGGACTTGAACGTCGCGGCCGGCGAAACCGACGTCAGCGCCGGGAACGCGACGTAGTCCTTGAATATCTGCTTACCGGCCTTGGTCGACATCTCACGGATCCGCACCTGCGTCGCCTCGCGGTTGGCCCGTCCCTTGAACAGCTTGCCGATCTCCAAGTGCTGCAACGCAACTCCCCACTCGAAACCGAGCGCGAGGATCGTGTTCCACAGCACGTTCAGAATGTTGAATTTCTTCCAGCGCTGGTCGCGGGTGACGCGCAGCATGCCGTAGCCGACGTCGTCGTCCATGCCGAGAATGTTCGTGTACTTGTGGTGCGCGAAGTTGTGGGTGAAGCGCCAGTGCTTGGCGGGGCCGCCCATGTCCCACTCCCACGTCGAGGAGTGGATCTCGGGATCGTTCATCCAATTCCATTGGCCGTGCATGACGTTGTGGCCGATCTCCATGTTCTCGACGATCTTCGCCAGGCCAAGCGTTGCGGCACCGGCCCACCACGCCGAACGTTTGGAGCTGGCCGCCAGGATCACCCGGCCGGCCGCCTCGAGGGTGCGCTGTGCGGCGATCGTGCGACGGATGTAGCGCGCGTCGCGTTCACCGCGGGAGTCTTCGATGTCCTGGCGTATCGCGTCGAGTTCGACGGCCAGGCTTTCGATGTCCGCGTCCGTGAGGTGGGCGAACGAGGGGACGTCTGAGATCGCCAACGCATTCTCCTTCCGTCTGGCCGTCTGGTCGCTACCTACGTTAGCGTAACCTACGACCGCGTAGGTTACCAGTAAGTAATCGTTAGACGTCGAGCACGCAATCACCCGACGCCGCCGAGATGCACGTCTGGACGCGCGTGCCCGGCTCATGCTCGACACCGGTGCGCAGATCGCGGACGTGGCCGTCGACCAGGCCCACCACACACGACTGGCAAATACCCATTCGGCAGCCGAAAGGCATTCGTACACCGGCGTTTTCGCCGGCATCCATCAGCGACGTGGCCGCATCGGCCGCCGCCGTCTTGCCGCTGCGCGCAAACGTCACCGTGCCGCCCTGCCCGCGCGGCGCCGCCTTGCTGACCGCGAACCGCTCGAGGTGAAGCCGGCCGGCAATGCCTGCGTCGGCCCAGACCCGCTCGGCGGCCTCCAGCATTCCCTGCGGTCCGCACGCCCACGTCTCGCGCTCGCGCCAGTCCGGCACGTCGTCGGCCAGCCGGCGCAGATCCAGGCGGCCCTGCGTACGCGTCGTCCTCACCCGCACGCGGTAGCCGGGATGATCACGCGCCAGCTCAGCCAACTCGTCGGCGAACATCACATCCGATTGTGTTGGGGCGCAATGGATGTGAAGAACGTCGGTGATCTGGTCCCGACGGGCCAGGGTGCGCAGCATCGACATCACCGGCGTGATGCCGGAGCCGCCGGTGAGGAACAGCACCGACGCCGGCGCCGGGTCGGGCATCACGAAGTTGCCCTGCGGTGCGGCCAACCGCACGATTGTGCCCGGCGCGACGCCACCGACCAGATGCGTCGACAGGAAGCCTTCGGGCATCGCCTTGACGGTGATCGTGATCGTCGACCGCGACGTGCTCCGGCCGGATGTCGCCGGCCCTGCGGCTCCGGGACTGGACGTCAACGAGTAGGACCGCCACCGCCACCGGCCGTCGACGAGCAGGCCGATGCCGACGTACTGGCCCGGCTGATAGTCGAACTCGAATCCCCACCCCGGCTTGATGACCAGGGTCGCGGAGTCGGTGGTCTCGCGCCGGACCTCGAGGATCCGGCCGCGCAACTCGCGAGCCGACCACAGCGGATTGGCGAGTTGCAGGTAGTCGTCGGGCAGCAGCGGGGTGGTGATCCGGCCGGCCAACGCGCGCAGCGTCTTCCACACCGGGCGCCTTTCGGCGGTGCCGGCAACGATCGCTGGCAGCGTGTCGGCGACGACCCCAGTGGGCTTGTGGATTTTCGAGCCCATGGCTAGTAACTCCCCGCAGTTCGATCCGGCTAACCTACGGTACCGTAACCTACGGTCACCGAACAACTCGGATCAGAGCAATTCGAGCAGAAAAGGCAGTTCCTGCGGCGCATACCAGGCCAGATCGTGGTCTTGCGCATCACCGACGGCGAGTTCAGCATCCTCGTCGCCGAGGTCTGCGGCATCAACGGCCTCCACCGCCGCCGCCACCGCGTCCTCGGCGGCCGCGTTGTCGACATGGACGCAGACCACCTGATCCAGCGGCACCGGGCCGGTGAGCCGCACCACAGCGTCGTCGAGCAGGGGAAGCGGCGCCGCGTGGTTGACGTCGGCGACGAGCACGGCCCTGCGGCGCGGAAGTTCCGACCCTTCCGATGTGAGCAGCCGCAGCGAGGCCAGCGCCGCGTCGCGCAGCGCCACCTCGGCGAGCTCGTCGTCGTCACCGGCGGCGTAGGCCTCGCGTAGCGCGGGTGTCACCGCAAACGCGGTGCCGTTGACGGGGGCCAGCTGGCCGTCGGCGACCAGCCGCTGCAGCATCGCCAGGGTCGCCGGTACGTAGACCCGCGTCACGTCAGCTCGGGGTCGCCGACCAGATAGGCCGCGTGGTCGGGGACGTAGTTGTACTGATGGCGCGGCGGACGCTCGTAGGTGCCCGAGTGGACGGGCGTGTCCGGCAGTTCCACCCTCGGCTGTGGCACGTCGGTGTAGTCGACAGTGGACAGCAGGTGCGCCATCATGTTGAGCCGGGCGCGCTTCTTGGAGTCTGATTCGACGACGTACCACGGACTCTTGGGCGTGTCGGTGACAGTCATCATCTGGTCGCGGGCCCGCGAGTAGTCCTCCCACCGATACACCGACTCCAAGTCCATCGTCGAAAGCTTCCATTGCCGCACCGGGTCCGTGAGGCGCGAGCGGAACCGCCGCAACTGCTCATTGTCAGACACCGAGAACCAGTACTTGCGCAGCTCGATGCCGTCGTCGATGAGCATGTTCTCGAAGATCGGCGCCTGTTCAAGAAACAGTGAATGCTCTTGGGGTGTACAGAACTTCATCACTTTCTCGACGCCAGCACGGTTGTACCAGGACCGGTCGAACAGCACGATCTCGCCACGCGCCGGCAGCTGGGCGACATAGCGCTGGAAGTACCACTGCCCGCGTTCGCGGTCGGACGGCGCCGGCAACGCCGCGATGCGGACGACGCGGGGGCTGAGGAACTCGGTGAGCCGCTTGATGGTGCCCCCTTTGCCGGCGGCGTCGCGGCCTTCGAAGACGACGACGATGCGCGTGCCGGAGTGCCGGGTCCATTCCTGCAGCTTTACGAATTCCGTTTGCAGGCGGAACAATTCCGACTCGTACACCTGGACGGGCATCTTGAGCCGCTTGCGATTCGTCGCCGAGCCGTCCGAGCCGTCCGACCCGTCCCGCGCTTTCTTCTTGCCCATCGGCGAATCGTATCGCCGCCGACCTACTGCGCGGCCTCGATCAGTTCGTCGAGGGACTCCTGGAGCAGAGTGGGCAGCATCTCGACGTCGCTCATCGCGTCCCGGTCGGCGTTGATGCCGAAGTACAGCATTCCGCAATACGAGGTCACCCCGATCGCCAGCACCTGGTTGCGCAGCAGCGGCGGCACGGCATACGTCTCGAGCAGCTTCGCGCCGGCAATGTACATCTGCGCCTGCGGACCGGGCACATTGGTCATCAACAGGTTGAACACCCGCGCCGAGTAGTTGGTGGCCACCCGGATGCCCATCGCGTGCAGCGTCGGCGGCGGGAAGCCCGACAAGGTGACGATTGTCCTGGCGTCCACCAGGCTCGAGGCGGTGGGATGGCTTTCGGTGGCGTGTGCGATCTGCGACAGCCGCACCACCGGGTTGCCCTCCCCGACCGGCAGGTCCACCAGGAACGGCGACACCTCGCTGATCGCCTGACCGGGACCCGCGTTGGTCTCGAGGTCGGCTTCCGGGTACACCGACATCGGGGCCATCGCCCGCACGCTCGACGTCGTCGTCACGGGCTCACCCCGCGACATCAGCCAGTTGCGCAACGCCCCCGCCACCACGGCCAGCACGACGTCGTTCACGTCGCACTCGTAGCGGGCCCGCAGCTTGCGGTAGTCCTCCAGCCGCCCGGTGGCCACGGTGAACCGGCGGTTGCGCGACACCTGCGTATTCAACGGGCTGTCCGGGGCGGTGCCACGCAGCACGGTGCGGGCCGTGTGCGTCAGCTGGCGGCCCATGTCGGCGAGGTAGCCGGCGTTGGTGACAACGTCGTCGACCGCGGACCGGAACGCGTTCAGTTGAGTGGTGGGCCGCGCCATCCAGTCCCCGACGGCGCCCATCACCAGCTCGAAGTTCGACGGTTCGTGCGCCGGGATCCAGATGTCCTCGCCGAACTCGGGCGGGCGCTGCGTCCGGTCGGCGATCACGTGTCCGATCTCCAGCGCCGACATCCCGTTG
>DASWBF010000204.1:0-6765 GCA_036390735.1 Mycobacterium sp.
CGAAAGGCGTTCGGCGCCTACCTGATTGACCAGCCGCTGATGCGCAACGTACTCGCCGACCTCGCGGTCGAGGCCGAGGCGGCGACGATCGTCGCGATGCGGATGGCCGGTGCCACCGACAACGCGTCACGCGGCGACGAAACGGAGGCACTACTACGCCGCATCGGTCTGGCCGCGGCCAAGTACTGGGTCTGCAAGCGCGCGACCCCGCACGCGGGCGAGGCGATGGAGTGCCTGGGCGGCAATGGCTACGTCGAGGACTCGGGCATGCCGCGGCTGTACCGTGAGGCGCCGCTGATGGGCATTTGGGAGGGCTCCGGAAATGTCAGTGCACTGGACACGTTGCGCGCCATGGCAACTCGGCCCGAATGCGTCGAGGTGTTTTTCGGCGAACTCGCCAAGACTGCGGGGCAGGACCGGCGCCTCGACAAGCATGTCGACGCGCTCAAGCCCCAACTCGAAGACTTCGACACCATCCAGTACCGGGCCCGCAAGGTCGCCGAGGACATTTGCCTTGCGCTGCAAGGGTCGCTGCTGGTGCGGCACGGTCATCCGGCAGTGGCCGAAGCATTCCTCGCCACCCGCCTGGGCGGGCAGTGGGGCGGCGCGTTCGGCACCATGCCCGGCGGCCTGGACCTCGCGCCGATCCTCGAGCGGGCGCTGGTCAAGGGATGACCCACTCGATCAGACCGGTGGACTTCGACAACCTGAAGACGATGACCTACGAGGTCACAGACCGGGTTGCCCGAATCACGTTCAACCGGCCCGAAAAAGGCAACGCGATCGTCGCCGACACGCCGTTGGAGTTGTCGGCTCTGGTCGAACGCGCCGACGTCGATCCCGACGTGCACGTGATCCTCGTGTCCGGACGCGGCGAAGGCTTCTGCGCCGGTTTCGATCTCAGCGCGTACGCGGAGGGGTCGTCGTCGGCCGGCGGGGGCAGCGCCTACAAAGGCACGGTGCTTTCCGGAAAAACGCAGGCGATCAACCATCTGCCCGATCGGCCGTGGGATCCGATGATCGATTACCAGATGATGAGCCGGTTCGTCCGCGGCTTCTCCAGCCTGATGCACGCCGACAAGCCGACCGTGGTGAAGATCCACGGCTACTGCGTGGCCGGAGGCACCGACATCGCGCTGCACGCCGACCAGGTGATCGCTGCGGCGGACGCCAAGATCGGCTATCCGCCGACTCGGGTGTGGGGCGTGCCTGCGGCGGGCATGTGGGCGCACCGCCTCGGTGACCAGCGCGCGAAACGCCTTCTGCTGACCGGTGATTGCATCACCGGCGCGCAGGCAGCCGAGTGGGGGCTGGCCGTCGAAGCCCCCGACCCCGCAGAGCTTGACGAGCGCACCGAGCGGCTGGTGCAGCGGATCGCCGCGGTGCCGGTCAACCAGCTGATCATGGTGAAGCTCGCGATGAACAGCGCACTCTACAACCAGGGCGTGACCAACAGCGCGATGATCTCCACGATCTTCGACGGCATCGCGCGGCACACACCCGAAGGTCACGCGTTCGTCGCGCAAGCCCGCGAGCACGGCTTCCGCGATGCGGTGCGTCGCCGCGACGAGCCGTTCGGCGACTACGGGCGACGCGCATCCGAGGTCTGAGATGCCCAGGACGCTCGCCCGGATGACGGCCCGCTCGGTGGTGCTGAGCGTGCTGCTCGGCGCACATCCGGCATGGGCGACGACAGCGGAATTACTCAGACTGACAGCTGATTTCGGGCTTAAGGAGTCGACCGTGCGGGTCGCGTTGACCCGACTGGTCAGCACAGGTGATCTGGTGCGCTCGGCCGACGGATACCGGCTGTCCGACCGGCTGCTGGCTCGGCAGCGTCGCCAGGACGACGCGATGCGGCCGCATGTCAAACCGTGGGACGGCACCTGGACCACGCTGGTGATCACCAGCGTCGGCGTCGACCCCCGAACCCGCGCTGCGCTGCGAAACACACTGCAGCACAATCGATTCGGTGAGCTTCGAGAAGGGGTGTGGCTGCGGCCGGACAACCTCGAGGTCACGCTGAGCAATGATGTGACGCACAGGGTGCGGGTGCTGCACGCCCGCGACGACCATCCGGCCGGGCTGGCAAGGCAGTTGTGGGACTTGACGGCGTGGGCGCGCACCGCCGAGCGGCTACTCGAGGACATGGCCACCGCGTCCGATACCCCGGGGCGCTTCGTGGCCGCCGCGGGGATGGTGCGCCACCTGATCAGCGACCCGGTGCTGCCCGACGAGCTACTGCCACCTGATTGGCCGGCAAAGGCGCTGCGGGACAGCTATTTCAAGTTTGCCGACGAGCTCGCGGCGCGACGGTATCCGACCGAACAACTAGTGGAGGCATGATCATGAGCGACGAAGTACGGGTCGAGCGGCAGGGTGCCGTGACCACGGTGATCATCAACCGGCCGGAAGCGCGCAACGCGGTCAACGGACCGACGGCAGCGCAACTGGTCGCAGCGTTCGAGGAATTCGACGCCGACGACACCGCGTCGATCGCGGTGCTGTGGGGCGACAACGGAACGTTCTGCGCCGGTGCCGATCTCAAGGCCTTCGGCACACCGGAGTCCAATGCCGTGCACCGCACCGGTCCCGGCCCGATGGGCCCGACGCGAATGGTGTTGTCCAAGCCGGTGATTGGGGCTGTGAGCGGGTACGCCGTCGCGGGCGGACTCGAGCTGGCGCTGTGGTGCGACCTGCGAGTCGCTGAGGAAGACGCGGTGTTCGGGGTGTTCTGCCGGCGCTGGGGCGTGCCGCTGATCGACGGCGGCACGATCCGGCTGCCGAGGCTCATCGGCCACAGTCGCGCGATGGACATCATCCTGACCGGACGGCCGGTGGACGCGGCGGAGGCCTACAACATCGGGCTGGCCAACCGCGTGGTGCCGAAAGGCCAAGCGCGCCAAGCCGCGGAGGAACTCGCGGCGGAGCTCGCCGCACTGCCGCAGCAGTGCATGCGCTCCGACCGGTTGTCGACGCTCACCCAGTGGGGGATGTCCGAGAAAGACGCGATCGACTTCGAGTTCGGCAGTTTGTCCCGCGTGGCGGCCGAAGCACTCGAGGGCGCAGGGCGATTCGCTGCGGGCGCCGGCCGGCACGGTGCACCCGCGTAACGCTCGTCACAACGCGAGCGTGCGCTTTGGTAGGCCTCTCGACGGCGTGTTGGCGTACAAACGCGCACGCTCGCGAAAAAGGGGTCAGCCCTTGGTGACTTCGTTGCTGTCGCCGAACTTGTCGATCTGGGGATCGCCGGCCTTGTAGGTGAGCTTGTTGTCGATCCCGACCACGTTGATCGTGCTGTCGACCTGATTCAGCGTGATCGTGTTGCCACTGCCGAGGACCGTCACATCTTTGCAGACGCCCGTGACCGTCAGGGTGTTGTTCGAGCCGCCCACGTTCAGCGACTTGCCGTTCGCGCAGTCCACCGTTTCGGTGGTGTCCATCGATCCGTAGTTGATCGTGTCACCGACCTCGAACTGCGTTCCGGACGTGTTGGTCGTGGAAGTCGGACTGGCCGTGGCTGTCGATCTGTCAACGGTCGTCGAGCTGGTCGTCTTCGCCGGACCGTTCTTCTGGCTGTCGGAGCCGCAGCCGGCCAGCGCGCTGATGGCAACGGACGCTATGACGATCGCAACGAACCTGTGCATGATTGCCCCCATTTCTGAATCGTCAGGCAACGCGGTCGATCCGGTTTGTCATCCCCAGTTCGCGGCCGCGGTCCAAGATGAACGGATCTCCGTTGTGAAACATCACGGTCTGGTCCGAGCCGTAGACGGTGATGTCGTCGGTGATGGTGTCGGCGATCACGACATTCCCGGAGCCCTGCATGGTCACCGCATAGCAGACGCCGGTGGCGTTGATGACGTTCCACGACCCGTTGACGAACAACGTCGCGTTGTTGCAGTCGATCGTCATCTCCTGGCCGATGCCCGCGACGTGCGTGTCGCCCTCGCCCCGTGCATTCGCCGTCGGCGTCCCGAGTGCCGAAAAGATCAGGCACGCAGCAGCGGCACAACATGCCGCGGTTCGCATCGTCGTCGCCCCCTATTCGCATGTCCCGACCCGCAAAGCGTACTCCGCTAAGCGGGTGGGGGTACCTCCCGTTCACGGGGGAGTGCCCCCAGTCGGCGCGCGGGTGCGGTAGCGGTTGGCCTCTTCTGCGCCAGGTCGCCATGGCATACACCCCTCGGTACGGTATGAGCGGTGAACTGGCGTGGCCCGACGGCTGCTGTCATGGTCGCCTCGGCGCTCATGACGGCCGTCGGCTGTTCCCGCACCGTCACCGGTTCAGCCCAGCGCGCCATCGATTCCGGCGACGCGTCGGCGCACGGCTACGGCTACACCGACGACCGGTGCGGACTGCTCCAGGACAGCACGGTTCAGGAGATCGTCGGCGCGGAGCAGTTGGTCCGGCCGTATATCGGCGCGGTGTGCCAATACGTGCTGATGCGGCAGTCCACGGTCATCGACGTCACGTTTTCCTGGTTCGAGACCGGCAACCTCGAGCGTGAACGCGGGCTGGCCGAATCGAACGGGGCGCAGATCACCGATGTCGTAGTGGAGCGTCATCAAGCCTTCCTGGCCCGCCGCTCGGTGACCGGCAACGCCTGCTCGGCCACGGCGGCCACCAATCCGGGGGTGGCGAGCTGGTGGGTGCAGGTTCGTGGCGATGCGGCGTCGGATCCCTGCCAGGCGGCGCAGGCCCTGCTAGCGAAGACGTTGTCGTCGGACATGTGATGATTCGATCGAGGATGGCACTAGTGCTGCTCGCGGCCGCGGTCGCGGGATGCCAAGCGCCGCAACCGAACCCAGCGCTGCCGACCGTCGAAGCCGACGGATTCCGCAGCGGTGATTGCAACCTGGTCTCCGACGACGACGTGAACGCCGCCGCCGGAACGGGGATGTTCACCAAGGTCGTCGTCGGCGACGCGGGCTGCTTCTGGCAGGAGAACTCCATGATCGGCTCGTTCGGCGCCGGCATGGGCATTTCGACGTGGTGGTATCGCGGCAGCGACCTGGACGTCGAGCGGACGCTGGAAAGAAAGGCGGGCCGAGAGATCACCGAGCTGACGCTGGACGGCAACAGCGGCTTTCAGGCGTCCGACGCGAACACTTGCAGCATCTACGTCGCCAAGGGCGGCGACGTCATCACCTGGTCGATGCAGACGATGAACACGGCCACGCTGCCAGGACTGTGCACCGTCATCCGGAGGCTCGCGCAGCTGTCGCAGGACCGCGTCAACTGACCGCTGGCTGAACAGGACGGCTAAAGTCCGCACTGTGGCAGCGGCGCGCTCGTCGGGACGAACGACGAAACTCAGCCGCGACGTCATCGTCAACTCCGCGCTGACCTTCCTCGACCGCGAGGGCTGGGATGCGCTGACGATCAATGCGCTCGCCGCCCAGCTGGGCACCAAGGGCCCGTCGCTGTACAACCACGTCAACAGCCTGGATGACCTGCGCCGATCGGTGCGCAAGCGGGTCGTCGGCGACATCATCGAGATGCTCGGCACCGTCGGTCAGGGTCGCACCCGCGACGATGCGGTGTTGGTGATGGCCGGGGCGTACCGCAGCTACGCGCATCACCACCCGGGCCGGTATTCGGCGTTCACCCGGATGCCGCTGGACGGCGGCGACGACCCCGAGTTCACCGCGGTTGCGCGTGCCGCCGCAGAGCCGGTGATCGCGGTCTTGGCGTCCTACGGGCTCGACGGCGAGGACGCGTTCTACGCGGCGCTGGAGTTCTGGGCCGCGCTGCACGGCTTCGTGCTGCTGGAGATGACGGGCGTGATGGCCGGCATCGACGTCGACGCGGTGTTCTCCGACATGGTGCTGCGGCTGGCGACCGGGATGCAGCACCGGTAGGTCGCGCGTGCTCGAAGACGTAGGTTGACCTGCAGTTAGTTGCTGCCCAACGAGTTTGTTCCGACTGCGGCCACCCTGGTATCGTGGTCGGTCGTGCCTGGTAGATAAGGCGATGCGGTGACGCACGTCCGCGCCGGGCCAATTCGCATGTCCCCGATGTCAGACCGCGGCGGACGCATGCGACACGCCCGGCCTCGGGGTGACCGAGCGGGGCGAAACCGCAGTACAGAGACATTTGACAACGACGAACTGAAGAACGACGCGACAGAGAAAGCCGGTAGATGCCAACCATCCAGCAGCTGGTCCGCAAAGGGCGCCAGGACAAGATCGCCAAGGTGAAGACCGCGGCGCTCAAGGGCAGCCCGCAGCGCCGCGGCGTGTGCACCCGCGTGTACACGACGACGCCGAAGAAGCCGAACTCGGCTCTTCGCAAGGTCGCGCGCGTGAAGCTGACCAGCCAGGTCGAGGTCACCGCCTACATCCCCGGTGAGGGCCACAACTTGCAGGAGCACTCGATGGTGCTGGTGCGCGGCGGTCGTGTGAAGGACCTGCCCGGCGTCCGCTACAAGATCATCCGCGGGTCGCTGGACACCCAAGGCGTGAAGAACCGCAAGCAAGCCCGCAGCCGCTACGGCGCCAAGAAGGAGAAGAGCTGATGCCGCGCAAGGGACCCGCGCCCAAGCGTCCGCTGGTTAACGACCCGGTCTACGGATCGCAGCTGGTCACCCAATTGGTGAACAAAATTCTGCTGAAGGGGAAGAAATCGCTGGCCGAACGCATTGTTTATGGTGCGCTCGAGCAGGCTCGCGACAAGACCGGCACCGACCCGGTGGTCACCCTCAAGCGCGCTCTCGACAACGTCAAACCCGCCTTGGAGGTTCGTAGCCGCCGCGTGGGTGG
>DASWBF010000205.1:0-1917 GCA_036390735.1 Mycobacterium sp.
CCCCGACCGACCCGTGACGGCTGACCTCGAGCGCGACGTTGACCACCCGCCGGTATGCTTGCGACCAGGTCAGGCTATCTTCGACACCCGCCCAATCCTGCTCGTAATCGGTATACGTGAACGCGGTGTCATCGGGCTGCAGACCGGCACGCTCGCGCAGCACGGACAGGATCGACGGCTGGGGCATGCGCGCCACGTTACCGCCCGGCTTGCGCCTGTGTTCGCGAGATCACGGGTTCGCATGCAACGAAACCCGTTTGAACCAACCGGAATCGGCGCTGCTGACATGGGCCGGCCTGTATATGGTGGGCGACCATGAGCGATCCGCGGCCGCCCGCGCATCCTCAGCGGCGGTCACAGGTCCTTTCCTGGGCGCTGTGGGACTTCGGCGCGACGGGTGTGAACGCGATCGTGGTGACGTTCGTGTTCTCGGTGTATCTGACCAGCAGCGTCGGCCACGACCTGCCGGGGGAGACCAGCCCTGCCAGCTGGCTCGGGCGCGCGTTGGCTCTCGCGGGTCTGGTGGTTGCTTTGTTGGCGCCTGTCACCGGTGTCTGGGTCGACGCCCCATGGCGGCGCCGCCGTGTGCTCGCCGTGCTGACGGGCGCGGTGGTGCTGTTGACGGCGGCGATGAGTCTGATCCGCGACGACTACCACTACCTGTGGCTGGGCCTTGTTCTGCTGGCCTGCACCGCCGCCTGCAATGACCTGGCGACCGTGCCGTACAACGCGATGTTGCGGCAGGTCTCGACCCTGGACAGCCCGGGCCGGATATCCGGATTCGGTTTAGCCATGGGCTTTCTCGGCAGCGTGGTGCTGCTGCTGGTCGTCTACTTCGGGTTCATCGCCGGCCATGGCGACGCTCACGGATTGCTGCAGCTGCCCGCCGCCGACGGCCAGAATGTGCGCGCGGCCGTCCTGCTGGCCGCCGTATGGTTCGCCCTGTTCGCGCTGCCGGTGTTCATCGCCGTGCCGCCGCCGGCTCCCAAGCCCGAGGGTCCGAGGGAGGCGGTCGGGTTCCTCGGCACCTATCGCACGCTGTGGTCGGAGATCACCGGTGAATGGCGGCGCGACCGCAACATCGTGTACTACCTGCTCGCCAGCGCGGTGTTCCGCGACGGACTCACCGGCGTGGTGACGTTCGGCGCGGTGCTGGGCGTCAACGTCTACGGCATCTCGGGGGCGGACGTCCTGTTGTTCGGCGTAGGCGCCAGCGTGATCGCGGCCGTCGGCGCGGTGTCCGGGGGTCTGCTCGATGACCGGCTCGGTTCCAAGCCGGTCATCGTCGGTTCGTTGATCGCGATGATCACCGTCGCTGTCACGCTGATGGCGCTGTCCGGGGCGCCGGCGTTCTGGGTGTGCGGGCTGCTGCTGTGTCTGTTCATCGGGCCGACCCAGTCGTCGGCGCGCACGCTGATGCTGCGCATGTCGGCCGACGGCAAGGAGGGCATGGCTTTCGGCCTCTACACCACGACCGGTCGCGCAGTGTCGTTCCTGGCGCCATGGTTGTTCTCCAGCTTCATAGATCTGTTCGGCACCGACCGCGCCGGCATGGGCGGGCTATGCGTCGTCCTCGTGGCCGGCCTTGTGGGGATGCTCATGGTGCGAGTACCGGGGCGGTCGTTGGCGCACACCTCCTCGAGCGCCTCGACGAGCAAGCCGCGATAGTCGCCCGTCGGCTGTTTCCAGCGCAACGCCTTACTCCTACGCCCCGGCGACCGGGCGCGGGCACTGTCAACTTGAGCAATCCGAGGGCGATTTTCGCCGGTTCGCCTCCGCGTTCACCAGGTCGCGTGTGACGTATGAGGCTTATGCGGTTAGCAGAACGTCCACACGACCTCAAGTTGACAGTGCCCTTTTATGGCTTCACTTCGAGTGAAAAAGTCGAGTTGATGGCCGGTTCCGAGCGCGTTGTCT
>DASWBF010000206.1:0-4103 GCA_036390735.1 Mycobacterium sp.
ATGGATGTTGGACGCATCCAGTTCGCCGGTAGCGCCGACGACGGTGGCAGCGCCATGCATTTGGGCGCGCAAGCAGACGCCTTGGCCGAAGAAGTGGTCGGGTTTGCCCGACTTCCGCATCGCGGAAAGTGTTGGATTCTGAACAGCAGTCACTGACGACCTCATCGTTCGAATGTGTCGTGAAATCACGGATCGTTCGGGCTAATCAGCCCCACAAGCAAGGAGTTGCGCCACCCGAGACGTTCCGCTCAGGCTGTTAACTCAACCTTGGGCCTGACAGTACTCCCGCGCCGTGTTGGTCACAACGGGCAATGATGATGGGCAGCCATCTTATTAGCTTCTTTTGAGCCGGCTGTAACACGTCGCGGCGCGAATGTCATTCACTGCCAAGGCTTCCGCGGCGAACCGTCGCACCGATTGCTCGGCCGCCGCGGGCGCGGCGGCGTGGCCTGGGCGCGCTCGACAGGTCACGGACGCAGTCGCGGGGTCGAAGACGATCTCGGCCTCGTAGCGCGCGCAGATACCAAGCGCCGGCGTTGATTTCGACCGGCTCCATCGTGCGGGAAAGGCCTATTTGATCTCGGCGAGGACGGTGCCCTGGGTGATCGCGGCACCGGGCTCCACGGCAAGCCCCGTGATAGTGCCGTCCTTGTGGGCGGTGACGGGGTTCTCCATCTTCATCGCCTCGAGCACGACGACGAGGTCGCCGGTGCTGACCTCCTGGCCCTCTTCGACGGCGACCTTGACCACGGTGCCCTGCATCGGCGCGGTGACCGCGTCACCGGAGGCTGTTCCGGCGGCCGCGTGCGACCCGCGCTTGCGCGGCTTTGGCTTCTTGCGGATGACGTCCGGGTTGGCCGGCGCGGCGCCGTTGCCCAGCGCGAGATCGCCGGGCAGCGACACCTCGAGCCGGCGGCCGCCTACCTCGACGACCACCTTCTGCCGCGGCAGCGTCTCCTCGTCGAGCGGCTCGCCACCGGTGAACGACTCGATCGTGTTGTTCCACTCGGTCTCGATCCACCGGGTGTGCACCGAGAAGCTCTCGCCGTCGCCGATGAACGCAGGGTCGGACACCACCGCGCGGTGGAACGGGATCACGGTGGCCAGGCCCTCGACCTCGAACTCGTCGAGCGCGCGCCGCGACCGGGCCAGCGCCTCCTCACGAGTGGCGCCGTGCACGATCAGCTTGGCCAGCATCGAGTCGAACTGCCCGCCGATCACCGAACCGGTCTCGACGCCGGAGTCCAGCCGCACGCCCGGACCGCTCGGCGGATTGAACGTGCTCACCGGACCGGGGGCGGGCAGGAAGCCGCGGCCGGCGTCCTCGCCGTTGATCCGGAACTCGATCGCGTGCCCGCGGGGAGTGGGATCCTCGGTGAGGTCGAGCTTCTCGCCGTTGGCGATCTTGAACTGCTGCAGCACCAGATCGATGCCCGCGGTCTCCTCGGTGACCGGGTGCTCCACTTGCAGTCGAGTGTTGACTTCGAGGAATGTGATCAAGCCGTCCTGACCCACCAGGTACTCGACGGTGCCGGCTCCGTAGTAGTGGGCCTCCTTGCAAATCCGCTTGGCCGACTCGTGGATCTCCTTGCGCTGAGCGTCGGTCAGGAACGGTGCGGGCGCCTCTTCGACGAGCTTCTGATAGCGGCGCTGCAGCGAGCAGTCGCGGGTGCCCGCCACGACGACGTTGCCGTGCTGGTCGGCGATCACCTGCGCTTCGACGTGGCGTGGCTTGTCCAGGTAGCGCTCGACGAAGCATTCTCCGCGGCCGAACGCGGACACCGCCTCACGAACCGCGGAATCGAACAGGTGCGGGATTTCCTCGATCTCGCGGGCCACCTTCATGCCGCGGCCGCCGCCGCCGAAGGCCGCCTTGATCGCGATCGGCAGCCCGTGCTCCTCGGCGAACGCCACCACTTCGTCGGCGTCCTTCACCGGGTCGGGTGTGCCGGGCACCAGCGGCGCCTGCGCGCGGGCCGCGATGTGGCGGGCAGTGACCTTATCGCCGAGGTCGCGGATCGACTGGGGGCTCGGGCCGATCCAGATCAGGCCCGCGTCGATAACAGCCTGCGCGAAGTCGGCGTTCTCCGATAGGAAGCCGTAGCCGGGGTGGATCGCGTTCGCCCCGGACTTGGCGGCGGCATCGAGGAGCTTGGCGAAGTCCAGGTACGACTCGGCGGAGGTCTGACCCCCGAGCGCGAACGCCTCGTCGGCCAGCCGTACGTGCGGGGCGTCGGCGTCGGGTTCGGCGTACACAGCCACGCTTTCGAGCCCGGCGTCCCTAGCCGCCCGGATCACTCGGACCGCGATCTCGCCGCGGTTGGCGACGAGGACCTTGGAGATCCGTGAGCTGGCGTGACTAGGCACTGCGCCTCCTACGTGGCTTGTTCCTAAGGAAAGTCTTTAAGAATGTATCCGAGGGCAGTTTAGGCGGTGCGCAGGTGCCGCTTGATCCTGGCCAGCATCGCCGACATGCCGCGCAGCCGCAACGGGCTGATCAACGCCGCCAAACCCAGGTCGGTGTAAAAGTCGTCGGGCACGGCCAGGATGTCGTCGGCGGGCTGGTGGTCCAGCCCCGTCGCGAGGATGGAGGCGAATCCGCGGGTGGTGGGCGCCTCGGCCGGGGCGCTGAAAAACAGCCGGACGTCGCCGCGGTCGGCGGCGTCGACGTGCAGAAAAAGCGGCGACTGGCATTCGGGCACCGGCTCCATCGCGGCCTCGTCGAGTTCGCGGGGCACCGGCGGCAGTTCGTCGGCGAACTCCAGCAGCAGCTTGAGCTTGTCCTGACCCTGCACCTCTTGGAAATCGGACACCACCTCGGCCAGGGGCGGCGGCACGGAGCGAGGCTTGTCCGAGCGACAATCTGGCACGGAGCGAGGCTTGTCCGAGCGACAATCTGGCACGGTCATGGCGAGCCGGGCTCCTCGCCCGCGACGATCGGGACGCGCACAGTGTTGCCCCACTCCGTCCAGGAGCCGTCGTAGTTGCGCACCCCCGGCAGTCCGAGCAGATGCGTCAGCACGAACCAGGTGTGGCTGGAGCGCTCGCCGATCCGGCAGTACACGATGGTCTTGTCGTCGGGCTGGATGAACCCGTACAGCTCCGAGAGCTCCTCGCGCTTGCGGAACCGCCCGCTGTCGTCGGCCGCCTTGGCCCACGGGATCGACACCGCGGTGGGGATGTGGCCACCGCGCAGCGCGCCCTCTTCCGGGTAATCGGGCATGTGCGTGCGCTCGCCGGTGTACTCCTGCGGGGAGCGCACGTCGATCAGCGGCTGCTCGCCGAGGGACGCCAGGACGTCCTCTTTGAATGCGCGGATCTCGCCGTCGTTGCGCTGCACCACCGGGTAGCCGCTGGATCGCCGGTCGGGCACCTCGAGCGTGGTTTCCCGCCCGCTGGAGATCCACAGGTCGCGCCCGCCGTCGAGCAGCCGCACATCGGGGTGGCCGAACAGCGTGAACACCCACAGCGCGTAGGCGGCCCACCAGTTGCTCTTGTCGCCGTAGATCACCACGGTGTCGTGGCGGGCGATGCCCTTGGCATCCATCAGCGCGGCGAACTGCTCGCCGTTGATGTAGTCGCGCACGTGCGGATCGTTGAGGTCGGTGTGCCAGTCGATCTTCACCGCGCCGGGGATGTGGCCGATGTCGTAGAGCAGCACGTCCTCGTCGGACTCGACCACCGCGAGACCTTTTGCGCCGAGATGGGACGCCAACCAGTCGGCGGTGACCAACCGCTCAGGGTGCGCGTACGACTGAAGTTCGAAGCTGGGATCAGCAGGCAATGGCACGCCATGAGCCTACTGCGCCCTGCGAAACCGGAGTTTCGCACCGGAAGTGCGACCAGACGTGCGAAACTCCGGTTTCGCGGGTTATGACACCGGGTTGGCCGCCCAGAGCGCGGGGATCGACAATCCCGCGCGTTCGAAGAGCCGCCGGGTCAGCGGCAGGCTGATTCCGATCACGCTGGACGGGTCACCGGCGACCGCGTCGACGAACCAGCCGCCGAGGCCGTCGATGGTGAACCCGCCGGCGACCTTGAGCGGTTCGCCGCTGGCGACGTAGGCGTCGAGCTCGTGAGCCGATGGCACAGCGAAACGCACT
>DASWBF010000207.1:0-6883 GCA_036390735.1 Mycobacterium sp.
CCGCCGATGCCGATCACCGAACCGACCGACACCATCGAGATGTTGGTGACCGCGACCACGCGCAGGCCGGCCACCAGCACCGGAATCGACAGCGGCAGCTCGACCTTGAGCATTTTGGTCAGCGGCCGGTAGCCCACCGCCGTGGCGGCGTCTTTCACCTGTGCGGGCACCGCGTCCAGCGCCTCGGGCACCGCCCGCACCAACAGCGCGGTCGTGTACAGCGTCAGTGCGACGATCACGTTGGCTTCGTCGAGGATGCGCGTCGGGATGATCAGCGGCAGCACCACGAACAGCGCCAGCGACGGGATCGTGAAGATGATGCTCGCGGTCACGGTGGTAAGCCGCCGCAGCAGCCGGGTGCGCTGCACGAAAGCTCCCAGCGGCACGGCGATCAGCAGCCCGAGCAGCATCGGGATCAGCGACAACCGCATATGGACCAGCGTGAGTTCCCAGGCGTCGTCGAGGTGCGTGAGCAGATACCGCATGCGTCAGGGCTTTCGCCGCTTGTCGAGGGCCTCGATGACGTCTTCGGCGTGGACGCCGCCGATCACCTTGCCGTCGGCATCCACCGCGACCCCGATTCCCGACGGCGACGACAGCGCGGCGTCCAGCGCCTGCCGGAGCGTGCCGTCTGGCTTGAAGAGAGAGCCGCCGGCAACGAGGCCGTCGGCGTTGCGCCAACCGACCGGCGAACCGTCGGGATTGGTCACGAGCTCCCAGTCGCCGGCACGCCGAATATCTTGCAGCGGAATGCCGGTCGCACCGAAGAACTGCAGCCCCCGGTAACCGCGGTCGGCGCCGATGAAGCCGGCGACGAAGTCGTTGGCGGGGTTGGACAGCAGCTGCGCGGGTTCGTCGTACTGTTGCAGCACGCCACCGGGCCCGAACACGGCCACCTTGTCGCCGAGCTTGACGGCCTCGTCGATGTCATGGGTGACGAACACGATCGTCTTGTGCAGTTCGTTCTGCAACCGCAGCATCTCCGTTTGCAGTTCTTCGCGGACCACGGGGTCGACGGCGCTGAACGGCTCGTCCATCAACAGGATCGGCGGGTCGGCAGCCAGGGCGCGCGCCACACCGACTCGCTGCTGCTGACCGCCGGACAGCTGCGCCGGGTAGCGGTTGGCCAGCTTCGGGTCGAGGCCCACGCGCTCCAACACGTCGAGCGCGGCGCGGCGCGCGGCCCGCCGCGATTGCCCGCGCAGCACGGGCACGGTGGCGACGTTGTCGATCACCCGCTGGTGCGGCATCAGCCCGCCACTCTGGATGACGTACCCGATGCCCAGCCGCAGCTTGACCGGGTTCACCTTGGTGACGTCCGCGCCGTCGACCGTGAGCGTGCCTGAGGTGGGCTCGATCATCCGGTTGATCATCCGCATCGACGTCGTCTTGCCGCAGCCGGACGGACCGACGAAGACGGCAAGTGTGCCCGCCGGCACGTCGAGGGTCAGGTCGTCGACCGCGACAGTACCGTCGGGGTAGGTCTTGGTGACGCCCTCGAAGCTGATCATTTGGCGATCGGCTTGTCGAAACCGTTGGCCTGCACCCACTTTCGGGCCGCCTCGTCCGGGTCGATGCCGGAGTTGCCCGATACGGCGGTATTGAGTGCGATCAGGTCTGCGGTGGTCAGCTTGGCCGAGACGGCGTCGAGCACGGTCTTGAGTTGGTCTGACATCTTCTGCGAGCTCACGAGCGGCATGACGTTGGCGGCCAGAAAGTTGTTCTTCGGGTCTTCGAGCACCACCAGGTCGTTCTGCGGGATGGCCGGCGACGTACTGAAGATGTCGGCGGCCGTGACAGTGCCGTTGACAAGCGCCCGCACGGTCGCGGGGCCACCGCCGTCGCTGATCGCCACGAAGTTACCCGGGCTGATGTCCAGACCGTACTTCGCCTTGAGCCCGGGCAGCCCCTCGGTGCGGCTCAGAAACTCCGACGGTGCGCCGAATTTCACCTCGGCCGAATGTGCTGCAAGGTCGCCGATGGTCTTGAGGTTCCACTTCGTCGCGGTGTCGCGGGTAACGGCCACCGTGTCGGTGTCGGCGGCCGGTGACGGCGTGAGGATAGCCAGGTCGCCGGGCAGCGCTTTGATCAGCGCCAGCACGACGGCGTCCGGGCTGGTGGCGGTGGTCTTCGAATCGAAGTACTGGAGCAGGTTCCCGGTGTATTCGGGTATCAGGTCGATCGAATGATCCCTCACCGCAGGGATGTACGTCTCGCGGCTACCGATACCGAATTGGCGTCGAATCGTGAAGCCGTTGGCCTCCAAGGCTTGTGCGTAGATCTCGGCGATGATCTTCGACTCGGGAAAGTCGGCAGAGCCGACGGTGATCGACTTCAGATCGCCCGACACCGGACCGCCGCCCAGCGGATTGGAGCTGCCACACCCCGCCAGCAGAACCGCCAAGACCACGACTACCGCCGAACGCCACCGGGCTCTGGCCATGCGCAATCCTCTCGGCTGGGCCTGACCGACCCTAGCGAATGTTTGATTCTCACTGCGAACAGGCAAAGATGAAGATATGACCAGCGATCGCGCGGTGCCGGCCGAGCCGCCGCCCATTGACGTACCGGCGCACACCACCGCCGGTAGCAGTGACGCGGCTGCGCCTCCGCCGAAGGTGCCGTTCACCAAGACGGCAGCGGCGTGGTGGGCGCTGATCGCCGGCGTGCTGATCCTGATCGTCCTTCTGATCTTCATCGCGCAGAACCTGGAGCCGACGACCATTCGCTTCTTGGGGTGGCAATGGAACGTGTCGAGGGGGATCGCTTTCCTGGTGGCCGCGATCTGCGGGTCGCTGATCACGGTGCTCGCCGGGGCAGCCCGCATGATTCAGCTGCGCCGGGTGGCGAAGAAAGGGTTACGGGGACGCTAGCCGGCGGCACCTGATGCTATTCAAAGTTGACTCTGCGTCCAGGGCGCGAAAGTTCGAGTGGCGCACACCCTCAGCGCAGAATCAACGCGTGCTCAGCCGTACGTAATCGAAAACACTTGCAGCCCTTGGCTTACCCGCACTTCGAGCTGCCCTGTCCCAGATTCGTCGGCGACGATCTGATGGCTGTTCGGCGGCCCGCTGATCCGGATGGTGCTGGACTTGCCGCCCCGTGTCACGGTGATGGTTCCGGTTCCGCCGACCACCACGTAGACGTTCTCGGCGTGATAGTTCAGCCGGATTTCCGAGGTGTCAGTGCCCGCAGTCGCGCCCTGGTAATCCAGTGTCCATAGACCATTCAGTGTGAAGGTGTCGGCGGGCTGGGTCGGCGGGTACGTGAACATGGCGGTGCCCTCGTCGTATTTCTCGGTGTCGCCGTAGTTGACCACCTTCCCCACGGACAGATAGGTCTCCGGCGTGCGGATGTCCTGCGGTGGTGTGTCCGCCGACTCGGTTGGCGTGGGGAGATTGACGGACGGGTTGGCGTCGGTGAGCAGTTCGCGGATCAGCTTCTCGGTGACGTCGTAGTCGCCCTCACCGAACTTGATGTGCCGCACCGTGCCGTTCGCGTCGATCAGGTAGCGGGCCGGCCAGTAGCGGTTGCGGTAGTTGGTCCACGTCGAAAAGCTGTTGTCCAGCGCGACGGGATACGTGATGCCGAGCTTGTCGGCACCGCTGGCGACATTCTCGGGGACCTTCTCGAACGCATACTCGGGGGTGTGGATCCCGATGACGGTGAACCCGTTGTCTCGGTAGGTGTTGTACCAACTCGTGAGGTGCGGGATCGAGCGCTGGCAGTTGATGCATGAGTAGGCCCAGAAGTCGACGAGCACCACCTTGCCGCGCAACTGCTTGATGTCCACCGGTGCGCCGTTCGGAGTATTCAGCCACGCCGTGATGCCACGGATGTCGGGTGCGGGGCCACAGTCCTCAAGCTGCCGGCCGCCGTTGCTGCAGTTCGACAATTGGCGATTCTGGTCGGTCACGATTCCGCCGAGGTTGAGCTTCTGCTGAATGTCGGCGTCGTCGACCTTGTCTTGCAGCGAGGCGGTGTAGTCGGGGATCGTGCGCTGCAGCGCGGCCGGTACGTCGAACACCAGCGCCACCGCGAGCAGGATCATCGCCACGCCGCCGGCGATGCGGATCGTGCGCTGGCGCCGTCGAAACGCGTTGACTCGCTCGGTGATTCGCTTTCCTGCCAGCGCGAACACCAGCAGCGGAAGTGCCGCGCCGAGCGCGAAGGCGACGGTCAGCGTGATCGTCGGCAGTCCGATCGACCCGGTCGCACCGGCGACGACGATCGCGGCGAGCACCGGCCCCGCACACGGGACGAACAGCACACCGAGCACCAGGCCAAGACCGAAACCGCTTCCACCCGTGCCGATTTGGCGCTGCGGGATGCGGGCGAACGGGCGCTCCAACAGCCCCTCGACGGCCGGGAAGATCAGGCCGACGCCGATGAGCACCAGAAACACCAGCGCCGCCCAGCGAATTGCGTCCTGGGGCAGGTGCAGCAGAGCCAGCAGCGTCGACCCGACGAGGGTGACCACGCTGAAGCTCAATGCCAGCCCGGCGATCACCAGGTAGGGCCTGCGAGCGGTGCTCGCGCCCGAGAAGAAGATCACCGGAAGCACCGGCAGGATGCACGGGGAGATCCCGGTGATGAGGCCGCCGAGGAAGCCGATCAATGCAAGCGTCAACATGCCCCTCATTCGGAGCCGACCGCCGCTCGGACTGTTTTTCTTCTACACCCATCCACCGTTGCGTTCGCTCCGAATCACTCAGCGACCCCGGTCCGAGACGGCGTCCGCCGTCGAATACAAAGGAGTGATGAATGCGGAACCCTCACTACAAAACCCTTGCACTGGCAGGACTTTCCGTCGTAACGGTGGTTGGCCTGTCCGCATGTTCCAACGATGGCAGCAGCACCTCGTCGTCGCCGGCACCGGCCGCTCCGATGACGACCAGCGTCGCGATGACGCCGGCCGCTTCGGCCCTTGTGGGGCCCGGCTGCTCGAGCTACGCGCAACAGGTGCCGACCGGTCCCGGTTCCATTGAGGGGATGGCGCAGGATCCGGTCGCGGTGGCAGCGTCGAACAACCCGATGCTGACCACGTTGACGGCGGCGTTGTCGGGCAAGCTGAATCCGAACGTCAACCTGGTGGATACGCTGAACAACGGCCAGTACACGGTGTTCGCGCCGACCGATGAAGCGTTCAAGAAGCTGCCGCAGTCGACCATCGATTCACTGAAGACCGACTCGGACACGCTGACGAAGATCCTCACCTACCACGTGGTGCAGGGTCAGGCGTCGCCCGACAAGGTGGCCGGCACGCACACGACTCTTCAGGGTGCGACGCTGAACGTCACCGGCATGGGGGACACCCTCAAGGTCAACGACGCTGGTTTGGTGTGCGGTGGCGTGAAGACCGCAAACGCAACGGTGTACATGATCGACACAGTGCTGATGCCGCCGGCTCAGTGATCGCGGATCTTCCGTAGGTAGGAAGACGCAAAGCGCCCGAAACACCCTGGCATTCGGGCGCTTTAGCGTTTCTTCATTCCGGTGAGTTGATGGCCTTCAGCCCCGACGCGATCAGCGGGGCGATGACCTCGCCTACCCGGTCAGGTCCGTCAGCCCCGCCGGCCATTCGCCGGCGAAAGTCGATGCCCGCGGCGATGATCGCAATCTTGAAGTAAGCCAGCGACATGTGGAACGGCCAGTGCGCGAGTGGCCGGCCCGACAGTTCCGAATATCGTTGGGCCAATTGGTCGGCCGACGGAATCGATGGGGACGACCAAGCGCTTCGCATGCCGAGGATGGGATCCATTGCAGGGTCCCGCTCCGCACACATCAGTGCCGCGTCGCTGAGGGGGTCGCCAAGGGTTGACAATTCCCAGTCCACCACCGCGCGCACGATTGCCGCGTCGTCGAGGTCGAGGATCGTGTTGTCGATGCGGTAATCGCCGTGCACGACGGACGTCCCGCTCTGTGGTGGAACTGCTTCCGCCAGAGCTGAATGCAGCCGACGCACGTCGGCGTCGCGATCATCGTCGTCGAGCCGGACGTGTTGCCACTGGCCGGCCCAGCGACGGACTTGACGTTCCAAATAGCCGTCGGCACGACCGAAGTCAGCGAGGCCTACGGACGCCGGATCGACGGCGTGCAGATCGGACAGCACGCGGATCAACTCGTCGATGCAACGCTCGATCTCGGCGCTGTCGCCGACGGCCTCAAGCTCATCGGCGCTGCGCACCACCCGCCCAGGAACGTATTCGACCATCGCGAACGGCGCGCCGAGCACCGACTCGTCCTCGCAGAGAGTGACCGCTCCGGCCACCGGCACCGGCCTCCCACCCAGCGCCGCCACCACCCGGTATTCGCGGGCCATGTCGTGCGCTGAGGGCGTCAGCCCGTGCATCGGCGGCCGGCGCAGCACCCATGCGGACGCATCGTCGCTGACGTGAAACGTCAGGTTGGACCGCCCGCCCGAGATGAGCTCGGCACACAGTTGGCCGCTGCGCGGGATTCCGATGCGCTGGAGATGGCGGTCCAACGCGCCGAGGTCGAGCCCGGCCAAGCTCTCCGTCGTCACCGGATCTGTATAGCGCCTCAGCGTGCGTTCCTCGGCAGCAGGTCCCATACGTGTTCGGTGCCGTTGACTTCCGCGACGGTGAACTCGCCTCTGCGTGAGTAGCGCAGGCGCGTCACCGATGCGTAGTCGATCGGGAACAACAGCAGCTTCTCCGTGCCGAGGATGCGGGTAGGGTCGAGAGCTGGCGCGGTGACGAGGATCGACGGTAGGTCTCGAAGCCACCGGTGACCGCAGGGTTTCCTCTGGGGTCCTTTACTTCGTGGCCCTGGTCGATCTTTGTTCCGTTTCCAGCTCCCGCCCGTCAAACCGTGCATGCGGTTCTCCCGCACACGGCTTACCGACGTCGTTCACCGCCGG
>DASWBF010000208.1:0-4410 GCA_036390735.1 Mycobacterium sp.
CAGCTCGCCGAAGCGGCGCAGGATCGCCACCAGCTCGGCCAGCACCGGGGCCAGCCGCTTGCCCGCCGGCATACCCAGAACCGCCCAGCAGAAGATCAGCGCCGCACCAACTTTCGGCCCGTACTGCGGCGGGCGCGGACGGCGCGGCTTGACCACCCCAGGCCGCGTCGCGTTCTTCAGCGCCTTGCCGGCGTGGTTGCGGTGCCAGCCGGTAGTAGCGCACAACTCGTCCAGAATGCGGCCCTTGCCGGCCTTGTCCGCCGCGTAGCGGGTCGCGATCGTCGTCGTCACGGCTTTGCGTTGGCTCATCGTCAGCCCCATCGTCCGGGCCTAACCAGCGATACCTCCACCGCCGCGTAGGCGCGCCGTACGCGCGCATTCTCATGTGAGGCAACGAACCTCGCTACGCGCGCATTTTCGATGAGTCAACGCGCTGGGTTGTCACCCCCACGGCGCGGGGGTACTGTCATAGCAGGGGTTGAGTTCACAGCCTGAGCGGAGCGTCTCGGGCGGCGTAGGACTAGTATTCCCTGCTCGTGAGGATTGCCCGGGTGTTTCCGTCATCAACGCGACGCATTCGAACTGATGGGGTCGTCAATGACTGTTGTTCACAACGCAAAACTCTCCGACGGGCGGTCACTTCTCGCCCAATTCTCCGGCGACGGTGTGTGCTTGGGCGCGCACGCGCACAGCGGCGCCATCGTGGTCGTCGCTGCCGGCGAGCTGGACGCGTCCAACATCCATCACCTCACCGAGTGCGCACGTCGGTGTCTCAGCGACGACCGGCCGTTGGTGCTGGATTTCAGCCAGGTTGATTTCTTTGCGGCACAGGGCATTAGACGTCTGTTCGGAATCGCCGACGAGTGCAACCGACGCGGAATCCAATGGGCTTTGGTGCCCGGCCACGCCGTGACCCGGTTGCTGCGTATCTGCGACAGCGATGCGCGTCTACCGGTGGTGTCGTCGATTGACGACGCGGTGCAAGGTTTCGGCTCCGACCCGGGCACGTGGCCTATTGCAGCTCGTCACGAAGTCGGGCTAGCGTCCGCGCCAGCAGGCGTGAGACGTGCATCTGCGAGATGCCGACTCGTTCGGCGATCTGGCTCTGCGTCAGCGATTCGAAGATCGCAACACGATGACGGTTCGCTCCCGTTCGGGTAATGCGTCCAGGAACGGCCGCAGCGCCTCGTGATTCTCGATGCGGTCCAGGTTCGTGTCATGGCTGCCGAGCGTCTCGGTCAGTGGCGGGCTGTCCTCGTCGCCGCCGCACCGCTGTCCATCGACAACGTGTTGTAACCACTGCCGACGATCAGCGCCTCGACCACCTCGTCGTGGTTAAGGTCCAGTTCGGTTGCCAGCTCCCAGGGCGTCGGCGCACGGCCCAGTCGCTGCGACATCTCGGCGGTGGCGCTGCCCAGCTGCAGATGCAGTCCTTGAGCCGACGTGGGACCTTGACCGCCCAGCTGTTGTCGCGGAAGTGGCGGCGGACCTCACCGATGATCGTCGGTACCGCGAACGAGACGAAGTCGCTGCCGCACTCGACGTCGAACCGGTTCACCGCGTTCACCAGTCCAAGCCGCGCGACCTGCGCGATGTCTTCGCGTGGCTCGCCGCGCCCGTCGAAGCGATGGGCGATGTGCTCCGCCAGCGGCATGCACCGGCGGACGATCTTCTCGCGGGCTCGCTCCCATTCCAACGAGTCGACGGCCAACGCTTTCAGTTCCCTGAACATGTCGGGTACGTCGGCGTATTCAGAACGGGTTCGCGGTGACGAACTTTCTTTCACCTGGTGGTATTGAGCCGTCTTGCCGTCATGGTGATCCCGAAGACGCGGCCATGATCACCCACCTTGGCGCCGTCGTGGAACGTCTCCACGTCGTCGGTGAGCGAACTGATGACATGCCAACTGAACGTACCGTGCCGCAGCGCGTTCTCCTCGACGCACGGCGCCGACACGGAAACCCACAGGTCCTGCTCCCGGAGGCGCACCGTGACCGTCAGGCGAGAGTCCGGGGCGGCCGACCGGATCAAGGCGGTACACGCCTCGTCGAGGGCCAACCGCAGATCGGCCACCGCATCGAGATCCAGGTCCTCCAGCGTGCCGAGCGCTGTCACCAGCGCGCGAATCACGGCAAGGCTTTCCAACCGCGCGGGCACCCGGAACTCGACCGGCTGGCCATGCGGCACCGGCGTGGCGTGGTTCTCAGCCTTGGACACCTGGCCTCCTGGCATTGGCACGGAATACCCTTCACCCTTTTGCCACCGGTCACGACGATCCGCTCAGACAAGCATGAATGCCCATGAAAAGGGTATTCCCGCGGGGTATTCCCGCGTCGTGCAGGACCGACCGGTCGCCGACGGACCGCCCACCGCGTCGCCGCGGTGTTGGGATGGTCGTGTTGGCGCTGTTGGCGTTGGGCGTCTACGCCGTGGTGTTTCTTGGACCTCATGCCGCAGATGCAATGACCCGTGGTGCACCGGAGACACCGTGCCACCGCTTCGAACTCGTTCCATCACCATCGGGATACCCGGCGTGAACCTGCTGTAAACGGCGATGTTTGAGGCGTAGATCTCCGTGAAAGAAACAACGTCTTAAGGCTGCGCCGAAGCACTGTCGCCGGCCCCGGCGTGCGGCCCATCCGCCGAGGTCGCGGTTTCTCCTAATATTGACGCGAACGGCACGCCCGTCACGGATGCCGACACATTGGCCGCATCGAAGAACTGGTCATCCCGCCAGCCTGGAAAAAACGTCTGGATCTGCCCGCATCCCAATGGCCACATCCAGGCCGTCGGCACCGACGCGGCTGGCCGCAAGCAGTACCTCTACCACCAATGCTGGCAGCCGGAGCGCGCCGAAGAGAAGTACGACCGGACCTTGAGCCTGGCCAAGCGGTTGCCGGACTGGCGGATGCAGGTGCTCGGCGATCTGCGCGGGCGCGGACTGCACCGCGACCGGGTACTGGCGGTCGCGCACCAGCTGGTCGACCGCGGCTACTTCCGCGCCGGCGGTGAAGAGTACGCGCAGGAGAACGGCAGCTTCGGGCTGGCCACTCTGCGCCGCGAGCACGTCCGGGTGCGCAGCGGCAGCGTCGAGTTCGACTACCCCGCCAAGAGCGGGGTGCGCCGATCGAACTGGAGGACCCGCTGGTCGTGCGCGCGGTGCGGTCGCTGATGCGCGCGCAGACCCGGCTGCCGCGGCTGCTGGTGTACCGCAGCGACGAGGGCGGCTGGGTGGAAGTGCGCGCCAACGACGTGAACGTGCGCTTCCGCGACCTCGTGGGAGACGAGTTCAGCATCAAGGACCTGCGCACCTGGCACGGCACCGTGCTGGCCGCGGAGGCGTTCGCGCACTCCCCCGAGCCGACGTCGAAGACCGCACGGCGGCGCGCCGAGTCGGCGGTGATGAAGGTGGTCGCCAGCGAACTCGGCAACACCCCGGCGGTGGCGCGAGCCTCCTACGTCGACCCGCGCGTGGTGCAGGCCTACCAGGACGGCCTCACGATCGCGCCGGCGATCCAGCGGGCCCAGCGCCACCGCTCGCTGACCGCGCGCCAGCAACTGATCGAGAAGGCGACCGCGCGGCTGATCCACCGCGTCGAGAAGGCCGCTAGTCAGTAGCCGCCCGCTCTGCCGTTACCCAGGTAGGCCAGATCGGAGTCGTGAGTCACGTTGGCGTCCACCAGGTTTCGGGTGTCGATGACGACGGCGCCGGTGGCAGCGTTGCGGCCGATCATGGCCCAGTCCAGCTCGGCGAACTCCGGCCACTCGGTGAGCACCAGGATCGCGTCGGCATCTTTGGCGGCGACGTAGGGGTCGCTTGCGGTGGGGACCGAAAGCCATCCGCGGTCGATGCTTTCCAGGCGCGGGTCGTAGGCGGTCACCTGCGCACCGGCCCGCGCAAGTTCGGTGCAGACAGCGAGCGAGGGTGAGTCCCGATGTCGCTGGTTCCTGCCTTGAAGGTCAAGCCCAGCACCGCGATTCGCACCTCGGTGAGCGGACACCGGAGCGTTCTGTGCAGTGTCGCGATGATCCGCCTACGCTGCGCCTCGTTGGTGCTGCGGGCCGACTCGACTTCGCGCAACGCGATCCCGTGCGACTGCCCGGTGTGCAGCAGGGCGGCGGTGTCCTTCGGCAGGCATGATCCTCCCCACCCGGGGCCGGGCGCCAGGAACCGGGGCCCGATCCGCTCATCGGCGCCCATGCAGCCGGTGACGTCGGTGATGTCGGCGCCAACGCCGGCGCACAACTCGGCCAGCGAGTTGACATACCACAGCTTCACCGCGAGGAATGCGTTGCTCGCGTACTTCGACAGCTCGGCGCTTTCCAGCGTCATCGGCAGAATCGTGTCGGTGTCATCGGCGTACAGTCGCGCCACCATGTCGGCGGCCCGGTCCGCGTGGGCACCGTCCG
>DASWBF010000209.1:0-1580 GCA_036390735.1 Mycobacterium sp.
AACGACGGAAGGACCACCAAAACGTCGCGGGTACTTCTGTCCGCCTCGGGGTTCCTGCGCCGCGTCAGCGGTAGGCGCGAGCAGGACGAGCCGCAGAACGCCGCGCTACCTGCCTGACAGCGGATGGGCTCACGTCCGGGTCCGGGTGAACCCCTTGTTGCGCATCAGGAAATCGGCCAGGTAGCCGTCGTGTGGGATCCGAGGGGCCGCAGAGTGGGAACGGCGCCGCGGTAGACGTTGGTGATGGTTGGCTCGGCGACCAACTGATCGATGAGAGAGGCCGTCCTCGCGTGACCGGCCCGCCACCCACACGCAGGGGACTGGCAACTCGACGTCGATGGTGTCCGCGTCGGGCCGAGCCAACACGTGCACGGTCCGGCCGTAGTGGCGCGTAGCCGTCGCCGAGGTCGGCGATAATTTGGTCGGCGCCGAGCACGGCCTGCGCTCGTACCGCCTTCCGACCCAGAAAGTCGGAAAGAGCGCGCGCATTCGCAATGGGTGTCGTTGGCAGAGTGGCCATTTCGTCGACGTTCGGCGGTGGCCGCAGCGCCGCCAACCGTTCACCGATGGCGTGTGCGAGCGGTGCGGGGTTGCCCTCGTAGAGCACGGCGGTGGCGTTGACGCACGCTATGCTGCCCAGTCCGGCGATCGAGTCGACGATCACGTCGAGATGCTCGCGCCAGTCCTGTTCGGCGATGATCAGGATCTTGGTGCGGCCGGGCCCGTTCACCGGACACGCCACCCAGGCCGCGCACGACCTGGTCGATCGCAGCGACCAGGTGCGGCTGATCGGTCGACGGCGACAACGCCGCCCGCCAGTTCCCGGAATGAGCCAGCGACCCGACCAACAGAGACGCGGTCTTGCCCCACCCCCAGGATGCCGGCGGATCGGGCAATTCCAGCCAGTCCCAATGGGTTTCCTCCCCGGGTGGATGCGGGATCACGGCGTCGGGTCGCTCGGTCGCGCTCCGGCAGGCCTCGCAGACCCGGCGCAAGTTCCGTTGCGGATGTTGCGGGTCAGGCTCTGATACGACAGCTCGAACCCAAGGTCCTCGAGTTCGTCGAACAGGGTGCGAGCCCACAGATGCGGGTCCTCGACCAGGCGGGCGGTGACGTAGTCGACCAACGGGTCGAACGGGTCCGGCGACGGCCGCGCCCGCACACCCGGCTTTTGTTCACCGTTGAGATACCGGCGGACCCGTTTTGCGGTCGAACCCGGTGTGGCGGGCGATCGCCGAGATCGACCAACCACGTTTGCGCAGGGCATGTACTTCCACATCGTCCTCCCATGTGAGCATGAGAAAGCGGGCCGTGCGACACCAAGGGGCCGGGCGCCAGGAACCGGGGCCCGATCCGCTCATCGGCGCCCATGCAGCCGGTGACGTCGGTGATGTCGGCGCCAACGCCGGCGCACAACTCGGCCAGCGAGTTGACATACGACAGCTTCACCGCGAGGAATGCGTTGCTCGCGTACTTCGACAGCTCGGCGCTTTCCAGCGTCATCGGCAGAATCGTGTCGGTGTCATCGGCGTACAGTCGCGCCACCATGTCGGCGGCCCGGTCCGCGTGGGCACCGTCCG